>NZ_JBRREG010000013.1:0-59968 GCF_056760155.1 Stenotrophomonas sp. STEN022 | reverse complement strand
TTGGGCGCACCCAGGGGGGTCAACACGCCGGGCTGGCGCCCCTTGGGCGCGCGGCCTGATGAACGACCGAAGGCTGCGCCTTCGGGCCGGACGGGTTGGGGAGGGGTCGCTTTTGCCTCAGTCCAGCACGCGGCAGAACACCGCCTTGAGGTAACGCGATTCCTGCACGTGCGCCATGAACGGGTGGTCCGGGCCAGCGCCGGCTACCTTCAGGATCTGGATGGTGCGGCCCGAGAAATAGGCGGCACGGCGCAGCATGTCGAGGAACTGGTCCTCGGCCACCAGGCCGGTGCAGGAGAACGTGGCAAACAGGCCGCCGGGCTTGACCACGCCCAAGGCCAGCTTGTTCATGTCCAGATACTTCTTCAACGCGGTGATGACCTGGTCGCGGTCGCGGGTCATCTTGGCCGGGTCCAGGATCACCACGTCGTACTGGTCGCCACGGTTGGCCGCATCACGCAGCCACGGGAAGATGTCGGCCTGCACGAACTTGGGCTTGGCGTTGTTCAAACGCGCATTGCCCTTGGCGATCTGGATCACGTCCTGGTCGATGTCCACGCCCAGTACCTCGGCCGCACCGCGTGCTGCGGCGTACACCGCAAAGCCACCGGTGTTGCAGCACAGGTCGAGCACGGTCTTGCCTTCCACCTGCTGGCTCAGCCACTCACGGTTCTCGCGCTGGTCGGCGAAGAAACCGGTCTTGTGCGCGCCGGCCGGGTCGGCGCGGAACTTGATGCCGTACTCGGTGATCACTGCCGGTTCGGTGGTGGTGTTGCCGTGGAAATCAAAGCTTTCCTGCTTCTGCACGTGTTCGTCGGCGAAGCTGTGGAAACGGCAGCCCGGGAACAGGTCGCGTAGCGCCTCGTAGATCCACTCGCGGTGACGGAACATGCCGGCAGCAAAGAACTCCACCACCAGCAGGTCGTCATAGCGGTCCACCACCAGGCCAGACAGGCCGTCGCCTTCGCTGTGGACAACGCGCCAGGCATTGGAGGTTGCGTCCAGCTTCAACACATCGCGGCGCAGCGACACCGCCTGCGCCAGCTTCTGCGCGAACCAGGCCTGGTCCACCGCTACGTCCGGATTGGTTTCCAGGATGCGCACGGCGATGCGCGAGTGGCCATTGTAGAAGCCGCGGCCAATCCACTCGCCGTCCACGCCGACCACATCGACGATGGTGCCGGACTTGGGCTTGACGGTCGGCTTCTCGACCAGTTTCTGGAAAATCCACGGGTGGCTGGAGCGCCACGCGTTCTTCAGGCGTACGACGGGGAGTGGGGTATTCATGGCGCTATTGTAGCCGGGCACCGCCCCCAGCCTGCAGCGTATTCATTGACTGTAATAGGCACAGGCTGCACTATTCGCTCCAGAAGGGGAGTAGCTCCCAGACGTTGTCGCCGTCAGTTCGAGTCGCAAGACTCCGGTGCAACGGCAGTTCCAGCCATTGGAACTGTGAGCAAGACCTTCGCCGCATAGGCGAAGCTCTGTCCCCGGTCTCCCCGATTCCGTGTCCAGCTCTTGGCCTTTGTGGTTCCGAGATATCCCCGTTCACGACCGGAATTTTTCCCATGATGCAGACAATTGGTAATCCTTGGCTGTGGGGCGGCTTCATAGCCGTCGTCATTGCCGCGCTGTTGATCGACCTGGTGCTGATGCGCCACGGCGGCCCGCACAAAGTCACCTTCAAGGAGGCCATCTACTGGTCACTGGGCTGGGTGGCGCTGGCCTTGGCCTTCAACGCCGGCCTCTGGTACTACCTGCACGAGACCGCAGGTGCGGCCGTTGCCAATGAAGTTGGCCTGCAGTTCCTGACCGGCTACCTGATCGAGAAGGCGCTGGCGGTCGACAACATCTTCGTCTTCCTGCTGATCATGGGCTACTTCGCGGTGCCGGAGACCCAGCGCCAACGCGTGCTGATCATCGGCATCCTGGGCGCGATCGTGCTGCGTACGATCATGATCTTCGCCGGTTCCGTGCTAGTTACCCAGTTCCATTGGCTGCTCTACGTGTTCGGCGCCTTCCTGCTCTACACCGGCTGGAAGATGTGGTTCGCCGCCAGCGAGGAACCCAGCCTGGATAACAACCCGGCGCTGAAGTTCATGCGCAAGCACCTGCGCATCACCCACGAGTACAGCGGCAACAACCTGGTCACCGAAAAGAATGGCGTGCGCTGGTTCACCCCGATGTTCGTGGTGCTGATCCTGATCGCGGTCACCGACGTGATCTTCGCGGTGGACTCGATCCCGGCCATCTTCGCCATCACCACCGACCCGTTCATCGTGCTGACCTCGAACGTGTTCGCGGTGCTGGGCCTGCGAGCGATGTTCTTCCTGCTGGCCGGCATGGCCGACCGTTTCCACCTGCTGCCCTACGGTCTGGCCGTCATCCTGGCCTTCATCGGTACCAAGATGCTGCTGATCGACATCTTCAAGATCCCGGTGCCGGTTTCGCTGGGTGTGGTTGCCGCGGTCCTGGTCGCCACCGTGATCCTGAGCCTGAAGATTCCGCCGAAGGGCGGCCACAAGGCCTGATGTCGGCGCCACCGGCGGGATTGTCCCGTCGGTGGCACGCCAGTTCCCATGCGCGGCGCCCTTGGCTTTCGCCGAAGGCGCCGCAATCCCTTGATCATGGACACGCCAACCCTGCCTGACACCGGCGATACGCCGGCCACCACCGCCCGCAACGACCGCAGCCGCGTGCTGCGCGCGTTCAACATCAGCCTGGGCTTTGTCCTGCTGCTGGTGGCGATGTTCGCCCTGCAAAGCAGCGGCTGGGATTGGCGGCCCTGGGCGGTAGCGCCGCTTGAAGCCAGCGGTCTGGCCGGCCTGCTTGGCGCGCCCTTGCTGCATGGTTCGATTGAACACCTGGGCGCCAATGCGGTCGCCCTGCTTATTCTCGGCACGCTGGCCGGCAGTGTTTATCCCAAAGCCACCCTGCGTGCCCTGCCCCTGCTGTGGTTGGGTTCCGGTCTGGGCGCCTGGATGCTGGGCGAGGCCGGCAGCCGCCATCTCGGTGCCAGTGGCCTGACCCACGGCCTGATGTTCCTGGTCTTCGTGCTCGGCCTGCTGCGCCGCGACCGGCCGGCAATCGCCGCCAGCCTGATCGGCTTCCTGTTCTACGGCAGCATGCTGATCACCATCCTGCCGCACGAGCCGGGCGTTTCCTGGCAATCGCATATGGGCGGTGCCGCCGCCGGCGTGATCGCCGCGCTGCTGTTCCGCAACGTCGACCCGCGCGCTGCACGCAAACGCTATAGCTGGGAAGACGAAGAAGAAGAACAACTGGCCCAGGCCGACAACGAACTGGAACCGCCCGCACCGGGCCAGGTGCCGGTGCTGTGGCAGCCGCGCGAAGGACGTGACTATGAGGTGGTGGTGCCGTTGCGCAGGCGGGATTCAGACGAGCGGCCCTAAGCGCCGCACGGTAGCTCGGCAGAGGCTCTACCAGCGAACCAGCAACCTGCAGGAGCGGCATAAGCCGCGAAGCTGCCGATGCTTGAAAGGCCTAAAAGCTAACCCCTCCCCAGCCCTCCCCTTGGCTACGCCAAAGGGAGGGAGCCAAGCGGCTGCGCTGCGGGCTGTCAGATTGCCAAGAACTGCTCCCTTCCTTTGGCGCAGCCAAGGGGGTGAAGAAGGCCTGCTTGCGCGCCATTGGCGCGCGGCCTGATGAACGACCGAAGGCTGTGCCTTCGGGCCGGACGGGTTGGGGAAGGGTCGCTCTTCAGCTCTTCAGCTCTTCAGCACTTAAGAACCACCATCCACCGCCCGTCGCCCCAGCGCCGGATCATCGGTGAAGAACGCATCGATGCCTGCCTGCAGATAGGCGCGGATCTCGGCCACCGAGGCGTCCGGGTTGCGTGCATTCTCCGCGCCCTGGCGCAGTGCCGGCGGCAGGAACGGGTTTTCCGGGCGGAAGCTGTAGGCCACGACCTGCAGGCCGGCCGCATGCGCGTCGCCGATCAAGGCAGTGGGCGCAGCCAATTTGCCCTGCGCGTCCAGCGGCACCAGCGCGCGCCGTTCCACACCGATCGCATCGGCATAGCTGGCGATATCACGCAGGCCTGCTGGCGTCATCATCTGTGCATACGTCAGGCTGCCACCGGCCAGCGCTACGTCGGCCGGCTTTTCATCACCACTGCTCAACAGCTGCAGCAGGCGGATATTGCTGTCCTTGCCGAGCTTGCCGCGGATCTGCCGCAGGTTGGCGGTCTCGAAGGACTGCAGCAGGATCGGCGCGACCTTGGTGTAGCTGTTGCCCTGCAGGCTGGCGAGCAGCTTGTCCTCCATTGGCAGGCCGATGCTCTTGAAGTAGCTGCCGTGCTTGATCTCCGGCGCCAGGCCGATACCGCGGTTGGCGCGCCCAGCCTGCTGCACCAGGAAGCTGATGATCTCGTCCAGCGTAGCGATGCGGAACTGGCCATCAAAGGCGGTGCCGCGGATCTGCGGCAGGCGCTCGCGCGCGTACAGCGTCTTCAGCTCGGCGACGGTGAAGTCTTCGGTGAACCAACCTTCGACCTGCTGGCCGTCGATCAGCTTGCGGGTGCGGCGGCTGGCGAACTCGGGATGGCTGGCGATATCGGTGGTCGAGCCGATCTCGTTCTCGTGGCGGGCCAGCATCACCCCGTCCTTGCTCATCACCAGGTCCGGCTCGATGTAATCGGCGCCGTCGCTGATGGCCTGTGCATAAGCGGCCAGGGTGTGCTCGGGCAGCAGTGCGCTGGCACCGCGGTGCGCGTACACCGAAACCTGGGGATAAGTCTGCGCGGCTGAGCTGTCCATTGCCCAACAGCATGCCACGCCAACCCCCACCGCCATCAACCAGGCCCAGCTTCGCACCGTCACTACTCCAATCGAAAACAAGGTGCGCAGCATGACGGCCGCATGTGACGTGCGGAAGAACATCACGTCACTGATTGCGTTGCCACTCCCAGCCACCGGCACTGGCATGCAGGCGGGCGCTGATGCCGATGGCCTGCAGCAGCGCCTCGTCATGCGAAACCAGCAACAGACTGCCCTGGTATTGGCGCAACAGGTCTTCCAGAGCCGCCAGCGCATCCAGGTCCAGATGATTGCCGGGCTCGTCCAGCAACAGCAGCTGTGCCGGTGGATCGGCGTACAGCGCGCAGGCCAGGCCGGCTTTCAGCCGCTGCCCGCCACTGAGCAGGCCAGAAGGCATCTGTACCTGGTTTGCATCCAGACCAAGCAAGGCCAACCGGCTACGCAACTCGCTCTCGGCCATGGCCGGATTACGCAGGCGCAGGGCCTCCAGCACGCTGCTCTGCGCGGGTAGCAGCTGCAGCTGCTGATCCAGCAAAGCCGCTGGCACCTGCACGCTCACCTCGCCAGCCAGCGCTGGCAGCTGTCCGGCCAACACCTTCAACAACGTCGACTTACCCACACCGTTGGCACCGGTGATGGCAACGCGTTCGCCCCGGCGCAGATTGAAGTCCAGCGCGCGCAGCGCCGGTGCTACGTGTGGCAGCTGCAGCTCGGTGGAACGCACCACCCACTCCGGTCCGCTGGTTTGCACGTTTGGGAGCAGCAATACCGGGGCGGCAGCCTCGCTATCGGCCTGTGCCTCGCGCACCGCGTCGTGCAGCTGTGTCTGGCGCTGATCAAGCTGCGCGCGTGCTTTGCCGAGGCTGGCTTCGGCACGCTGCCGCTGCAGGCCAAGCAGGATCGGCGCTTGATTGGCGTTGGCGGCCTCGCGGTTGCCGCGCGCGCTGCGTTGTTCGAGCCGCTGACGTTGTTCCCGCAGTGCCTGCTCGCCCTTGCGGCGTTCGTGCCGACGTTGCTGCAGCAAGGCCTCGGCTGCAGCGCGTTCGCCAGCACGCGCCTGTGCATAAAACGCATGGTTGCCGCCGTAGCTGCGCAGCCCCTGCGGTGACAGTTCGACGATGCGTTCCACCTGTTGCAGCAACAGGCGATCGTGACTGACCAGGATCAGGCCCTGTTTCCTCGCCTGCAGTTGCTCGGCCAACCAGTGCCGGCCGGCGTGATCGAGATGATTGCTGGGTTCATCGAGGATCAGCCACTCCACCGGCTGCAGCAATGCACCCACCAAGGCGACCCGCATGCATTGCCCGCCACTGAGTTTATCCACAGGTGTATCGGCATCAACGCCGTGCAGGCCTGCATCAGCCAAGGCCTGCTGCAGGGTTTCACACAGGCTCCATTGCTCGCCAATCGTGTCGAAATCCGCTTGCAGCGTGCTTCCTGCTTCAATCCTGCGCAATGCATCCACACGCTTATCCACAGCTGCGAGTTCGGCTACGCGCTGTCCTGTTTGTGGCCGTACCTGTTGTGCAAGGTAGTAGGCCTCACCGATGCGACGGCAGTGCCCGGCACTGGGTTGGCGCAACCCGGCCACTATCTGCGCGAGCACGGATTTGCCCACGCCGTTGCGGCCGACCAGCCCGGTGGGCCGGTCATCGAACTGTGCGTTGAGGTTGGAGAACAGGCGGCGCCCATCGGGCGTGTGCCACGCGACGCCATCCAGCGTCACGGAATTTGAGTTTGTCATGCGGTATTCCATCGATGCCCGAAGCACCCGGCCGCCAGCGGCAGCAGGGACTGGTAGGGACCGTCATCAAGACGGTGGCATCAATGGCGCATTGGACTGACTCCGTTGGCGGGGGAATCCCGTAACAGGGCCTAGCCTAACGGTGGCAAACAGAACTGTCAGTAACTGGCGGCGCGCTCTTGGCCACGCCGCCGTAGTCGGGAAAGCCGATGCTCAGGCCTGCGCCGCACGGTGCGTGGCACACAGCTTGTTGCCGGCCGGATCACGCAGATACGCCAGATAGAGCGGACCGAACGGGCTTTGCCGCGGTCCCGGTGGGTCTTCCACGCTCATGCCGCCGTGGCCAACACCTGCCGCGTGCCAGGCTTCGACCACTTCAGGAGAGGCGCAACTGAAGCCGATGGTGCCGCCATTGGCATGGGTGGCCGGCTCGCCGTTGCGCGGATGGCCGACGATCAGCAAGGCACCGGCGTGGAGATACACCACATTGCCCTTGGGATCGACGAAGCCCGGCTTTGCGCCGAGCGTGGACAGCAGCGCGTCATAGAACGCCTTGGATGCCTCAATGTCATTTGCGCCAACCACGATGTGCGAAAACATCACCTACCTCCTGACTTTTGGGTTGTCTGGCCGCTGCCGGCCGGTGGCTCAACGCCGGCACTATTTGCCGATGCAGAAGCTCGAGAAAATCCTGCCGAGCAGGTCATCGGCGGTCATGCGGCCGGTGATTTCGCCGAGTGCGTCATGCGCGAGGCGCAGTTCCTCGGCGGCCAGTTCCAGCTGGTCGTAGTGCAGCTGGCCATCGGCGGCATCGAGGTGTTCGCTGGCCAGGGCAAGCGCTTCGACGTGGCGCAGGCGCGCGGAGAACTCACCCTGCATGCCCTCGCCGGCACCGTGGCTGGCGATCTCGCGCAGGCGTGCGTGCAGCAGTTCCAGGCCTTCGCCGTTAGCGGCAGACAGGGCAATGCTGTCTTCGCCCAACTCCTGCGGCCACTGCGGCAGCAGATCGGACTTGTTGTGTATCCAAAGTTGGCGGGCGGCCTGTGCGGCGGCATCGCCAATGGCTGCCCTGCCCGCTTCCGGGTCACGCGCGTCAAGCACGACGATGGCCAGGTCGGCCCGCTGCATCTCGGCGCGGGCGCGGCGCATGCCTTCGCGTTCGATGGCGTCGCCACCTTCGCGCAGGCCGGCGGTGTCGACCAGCTCCAGCTCCAGGCCGTCGATGCGGATGGTCTCGCGCAAGGTGTCGCGGGTGGTGCCGGCAATGTCGGTGACGATGGCCCGCTCGCTGCCGGCCAATGCATTGAGCAGCGAGCTCTTGCCGGCGTTCGGCGGCCCGATCAGCACCGCATGCAGGCCATCGCGCAGCTTGCGGCCGCGCTCGGCATCGATACGCAGCTGCGCAAGCAAGGCCTTGGTCTGCTCGATGCCTGCGCGCACCTGCGCGCCACCCAGCGTATCCAGCGGCTCGTCGGCGAAGTCGATGGCGGCTTCAACATGGATGCGCAGCCGCACCAGTTGCTCGCCCACCTCTTCCACGCGGCGTGAGAACACGCCGTCCAGCGAACGCCGCGCGGCACGCGCGGCGCGCACGTCGCCGGCGGCAATCAGGTCGGCGATGGCTTCGGCCTGGGCCAGGTCGAGCTTGCCGTTGAGGAAGGCCCGCTCGCTGAACTCACCGGCGCGGGCCTGGCGCGCACCCAGTTCGATGCAACGGGCCAGCAGCTGGCGCAGCACAACCGGGCTGCCGTGGCCCTGCAGTTCCACTACATCCTCGCCGGTAAAGCTGCGCGGACCGGGGAAGTACAGGGCGATGCCGTCGTCGATGACCTCGCCTGCGTCATCGCGGAACTTGGCGTAGTGGGCGTGACGCGGCTTGAGCTGTGGACAACCCAATGCAAGCGCAATCCGCAGTGACTGCGGACCGGAGACACGCAGCATGCCAACGCCGCCGGCAGCAGCGCCGCTGGCGATGGCAACAATGGTCTGGCCTGTGGACACGTCGCTCATGGCTTACAGCCTCTGCAGTTGTGCGCGGGCCTGGGCGGCGCCGCTGCCTTGCGGCTGCAGCTCCAGGTAGGTGCTGTAGGCCTGCTTGGCCTTCACCTTGTCACCGGCATTGAAGTAGGCATCACCTAGATTGAGATAGGCCACCGCGCGCGAAGGATCGATCTTCAAGGTGTTCTCCAACCAGCGCGCAGCTTCGGCATAGCGCTGCTGGCGGTAGTAGACGAAGCCGAGGTTGTTGGCTGCCTGGGCGAAGTCCGGACGCAGCTTCAGTGCTTCGGTGAACTGCGCCACCGCTTCGTCGTAGCGTTTCTCGCGGTAGAGCTGCAGGCCGCGGTCGTTGGCCTGCTGCGCGCGCTGACGGTCCGAAGTCGGTACGGCGGCCGGCACCACCAGGGTGCTCTTGCCGCCTTGCAGATCGGCGACCGTTACCGGCGCTTCGGTCTTGTCCGCAGGCTTGGCGTCCTGCGCGGCATCGACACGGCTGTTGAGGGCAATGGCGTCGGCCGAGAGCTGGCGGGTATCGGCGTTGAGGAATTCCTGGCTGTCCGGCACCTGGAACACGAACTCGCCGCCCTGCGAACCGGGCAGGCTGCCAAAGGCCGGGGTCTGCCGCGATACCGCCGACACCGCAGGCGCCACATACGCGGCCAACTCGGTGCCGGTGATCAGGCCATCGCCATTGAGGTCGCCCTTGCCGGCCAGCGCCTGCAACAGCACCCAGGTGAATACCGAATGCCCGTTCGGGCCGCTGTCGGCAACCTGCTGGTCGGCGCCGCCGGCAGTCAACATCTGCCGCGCGCTGCGGCGGGCGTTCTCACGCAGGAAGGACGACGAACTGCCGCCGCCGCGGGTCAACCCAAGTCCGCTGTAGCAGGCATCCATCACGAATAGCACGTGCTTGGCCTGCATGCTCTCGGCGATGTTCTGGATGTCGGTCATCGCGATGGCATCGGTGGCGAATTCGTTCGGGTCCGAGTCCACCGGAATGATGTAGCCGAGGTCACGGCCGGAGGCGAGCTGGCGGGTCGCACCATGACCGGCGAAGAACACGAACACGCGGTCGTTCTTGCCGGTGCGCTCATCGGCCAGGCGGTCGTGGAAGGCAGCGAGGATGTTGTTGCGGGTGGCCTGCTGGTTTTTCAGCACGATCACCTGCGAGGACGGGAAGCTGAACTGGCCGGTGAGCGTATCGGCGATGGACTGGGCGTCGCGGCCAGCGTATTCGAGCTTGGGCCACTTGGCGTAGTCATCGATGCCAATGACGATCGCCCAGGATTTTTCGTAGCCGGTGGTGACCGTGGTATCGGCGACCGCGCCCTTGCGCGCGCGGCTGACGCTGAAATCACGACCATTCCAACCGGCGAACTGGTAGCCATCGGCGATCAGCTTGTCGAGGATCTGCGGCAGTGCCTTCACCGCGCGGTCGTGGATGTCATGGAACAGGATGATGCCGCGCTGTTCCTTCTGCACCTGGTCGACCACGCGCTGCACGATGGACTCTGGCACCGGGTCAGCCCAGTCCATCGAGTCGATGTTCCACATGATGGATTTCAGGCCGGCTTCGTTGAGCAGCTGCAGGCCTTCGGCATTGCGCGCGCCATACGGGAAGCGGAACAGCGGTGCGCGCTTGGCATCCACACCCTTGAGCAAGGTATCGGTATCGAGCACCTGCTGGCGCAGCGCATCGCCAGTGGTGCGCGAAAGCTGCGCGTGGGTCAGGCTGTGGTTGCCGACCGCATAGCCGTGTTCCATCAAGCTCCGGCTGATGCCAGCCATCGGCCCGAGCTTGACCTTGCCATCGGCCTCGACCGCCCCGAGGTTGCGGCCCACTTCAAAGAACACACCCGGCACATCGTAGCGCTGCAGGATGGCGACGACTTCATCGGTGTACGCCTTGTGCGGGCCATCGTCGAAGGTCAGCACCACGGTTTTGGCCGGCAGGTCACGGCCGAAGATTTCGCGGTCGCTGTCCTGCATCGACATCGGGTAGGGCTCGATCACACCGAAGTCGCGCAGGATGGCGTCGCGCTTGTACAGCGTGTTGAGGTGGGCGACGTAGTCGTCCCATTTCTCGCGCTTGAGCTCGATGGCGCGGGTGCGCTCGAAGCGGCTGAAGATGCGGGTCAGTTCCTGGTTGTAGTTGCGCTCGATCTCGTCGAGTGCGTCCAGGTCTTCGCCGATGCGCTGGTGCAGCTTCACCGCCGGCAACGAGGAGTCCGCGCCGACGCGCTGATGCAGTTCGCGCAGTATTTCGCGGAAGGCCAGGCGATCGGCGTCGTAGAGCTCGGGCGAGGATTCGATGTAATCCAGCACCGTGCCCAGGGTAGCGAAGCGCTGCGGGTTGGGGTCACGCAGCAAGGCGTCGAACTGCGCGGCAATGGCCTGGCGTTGTTCCAGGCCGTCATGGAACAGCTGTTGGCCGATGCGACTGGAGGTCTGGCGGTCGGCTGGCGATTGCTGCGCTTCGTCGGCCAGCAATACGACGATGCGGCGGTGCCCGTCCAACTGTTTCTGCAATGCGGTCAACAGCGGTGCGGCCGCTGGATTGGCTGCGGCGGCAGCCTGCGCGCTGGCCTGGGTTGGCGTCGCGGTGCCGGTCTCGTCCTGCTTGGAACAGCCGGCAAGCGTCAAAGCGGCAAGCAACACGGCAGGCAGGATCAGGCGGCGCAACGACGAACGGGGCATAGCGGGCTCAGGGAAAGGGTGCAACAGATGTGGTGATTCTAACGCCACAGGCAAAAGCCAAGCTTGTGACGCCGGCTGGCTGTTTGTGGGAGCGGTGTAAGCCGCGAAGCAAGCACAGCATCAGATCGCATAGGTCCCGAAGGTTTCAGCAGAACCGGCTTCGCGGCTTACACCGCTCCCACAAACAGCCGATCAACCGAAGGCTCTGTCTTCGCCTGCCCCCACATGCGAAAAGCCCGCCTTGCGGCGGGCTTTTGCTTACTTGGCTTCGATCACCTTGCTCGGCGCGTCTTCGCCGTGCTTCTTGATCATCCACCACTGCTGCAGCAGGCTCAGGCCGCCGTTGACCACCCAGTACAGGACCAGGCCGGACGGCATGAAGGCCATCATCACGCCGAATACCAGCGGCATGAACTGCATCATCTTCTGCTGCATCGGGTCCATGCCCACAGCCGGGGTCAGCTTCTGGGTGAACCACATCACCGCGATGTTGATGATCGGCAGGATGAAGTACGGGTCACGTGCGGTCAGATCCTGGATCCAGCCCAGCCACGGTGCCTGACGCAGTTCCACCGATTCCACCAGCACCCAGTACAGGGCGAAGAAGATCGGCATCTGGATCAGCAGCGGCAGGCAGCCACCCAGCGGATTGATCTTCTCCTTCTTGTACAGCTCCATCATTGCGGTCTGGAACTTCTGCTTGTCGTCGCCGTAGCGCTCTTTCAGCTGCGCGATGCGCGGCTGGAACTTGCGCATCTTGGCCTGCGACTTGAACTGCGCATTGGCCAGCGGGAACAACGCCATCTTCAACAGGATCACCAGGCCGATGATGGCCCAGCCCCAGTTGCCGACCAGCTTGTGCACCTGGTTCATCACCCAGAACAAGCCCTGGCCGATGATGGCCATGATCGAGAAGCGGCTGTAATCGACCACGCGGTCCAGGCCCTTCACGTCTTCCTTGGCGATCTGGTTGACCAGCTTCGGGCCCACCCACAGGCGGGCCTCGGTGCTGACCTTCTGGCCCGGTGCCACGGTGAAGCCGGGGCCGCGGGTTTCGATCACGTTGCGCGGGCCGTTCTGTGACAGCAGGTACAGCGCGGACTGGTCAGCCTGCGGAATCCAGGCAGTGAAGAAATGGTGCTGCAGCATCGCCACCCAGCCACCACTGATGGTCTGGTTGATCGGGCCGTCTTCCATGTAGTCCTTGAACGCACGACGCTGGTAGCCATCAGCCGGGCTGAACCAGGTGGCGCCATTGAAGCTGAAGGAATCCGGATTGGTCATGCCCTTGCTGATCACCGGCGGCACGCGATCCAGCTTGCGGAACACATAGCCCTGCCACGGCGCGGTGCCGGTATTGACCACTTCGTCCTTCACGCTGATGGCGTAATCGCCGCGCTTGAAGGTGTAGGTGCGGTGGATGCTGACGCCATTCGGGCCATTCCACACGAACGGCACCTGCACTTCGTTTTGGCCGTCAGCCAGCGCCACGGTGGTGACACCCTGCACCGGCTGGAAGCCGTTGGCGCCGGGCACCGGCGAGTTGTTCTGGCTGGCCCAACCGGCGGTGGCGCTGTACGGGTGCGCCTTGTCTTCGGTCAGCAGCTGCACCGGCGGGCTGCCGGCAGCCTTGGTCTGCGGGAAGTGCAGCAGATCGGCGTCGAGCACGCTGCGGCCGTCGAGCACCAGCTTCAGAACGTCGGTGGTGACGGTCACGCGCTGGGCGCTGGCAGCAGCTTCCATGCCTTGAGCGGCGGCAGCAACCGGCGGTTGGCCCGGAACAGTGGCCTGCGGCACGTCGGCGGTGGCCGGCGCATGCAGATCGACGTCATTGGCGCTCGGCACAGCCGGTTGGGTGGCGGCCACGGTTGCCGGATCCGGTGCGGCCTTTTCGCGACCCCATTCCATCCACAGCAGCACGGCTACCATCAGCCAGGCAAAAATCAGGAATACACGGGTCTGGTTCATCAGCAGGCAGGCTCGGCTCGACCGGAGGAAGTGTCCGGTACGTTCAAAGGAAGAGGGGCGGGTGCGCCCTCGTGCGGCGGCATTGTGCCGCCCGCAGCCACAACGGGCAATGCGCCGGCACGGCGCAGCAGGCGCTCGAACGCCTCACGGATCTGTTGATTACTGGCTGTCTTGGCCGCGGATCGGGCGACGATGACGTAATCGCCACCGCTCAGGCACGACCGTAGATGGCGTGTTGCATCCCGCAACACACGCTTGATACGGTTACGACCGACCGCACGCGTATCCACCTTGCGTGACACAGCCAAGCCGAGTCGAGCAGGGGAATCCCCTTTCAACCAGTGGAGTGTCATCAAGGGTTCGGATACACGGCGGGCGCCGTTGAAGACCGTTGTATATTCGGCACGCGTACGAACCCGCGCAGAGCGAGGGAATCGCTTGCGCGGGCAAGTACTGATCACGATCGGTGTTGCGATTGCCGCTTCACGCGGCAACGCAATCAAGCGCTGAGGACTTTGCGGCCCTTGGCGCGGCGACGCGACAGGATCTTGCGGCCGTCGGCGGTCTTCATACGAGCACGGAAACCGTGATCGCGCTTGCGCTTGAGGTTGCTGGGCTGGAACGTGCGCTTGGTGGCCATTGGGGCACCTGTATGAAGTGGACGGAAAGAACCGGAAATTCTATAGACCCTACCGGGGTCGCGTCAAGTCTCGCTTGACAAAGCTATCCACAGCCCGGTGTACATCTTGTGGATGAGCCTGTGAATAAAACCGGGACAAGCATTCCCGCATCGGGCCTGCGGTGGTAGTCTGAGCCATCCACTTTCCCCCTTCCGGCCTGTGGCCCGGCGGCTTTCTGCGCCCGGCTGGCAAGCCTTTGACGACTATTGCTGATGGATGCCTGGACACGTTGTCTCGAACGTCTGGAGGCGGAATTTCCGCCCGAAGATGTCCACACCTGGTTGAAGCCGCTGCAGGCCGACCAACGCGCTGACAGCCTTGTGCTGTACGCGCCCAATGCCTTTATCGTCGACCAGGTGCGCGAACGCTACCTGCCGCGCATCGGCGAACTGCTGACCCATTTCGCCGGTTTCGGCGAGGTGATCCTGGAAATCGGCTCGCGTCCGCGGGCGCCGGAACCGGCCCCGCTGGTCA
This sequence comes from Stenotrophomonas sp. STEN022, assembly GCF_056760155.1. Taxonomy (NCBI): domain Bacteria; kingdom Pseudomonadati; phylum Pseudomonadota; class Gammaproteobacteria; order Lysobacterales; family Lysobacteraceae; genus Stenotrophomonas; species Stenotrophomonas sp. STEN022. The sequence goes on along the minus strand of NZ_JBRREG010000013.1, from coordinate 45,629 downwards.
CCCCGAGCGCCAGCCATGTGCCGGCCGCACCGGTAGTGCCGTTCAACGGCAACCTCGACGCCCACTACACCTTCACCAATTTCGTCGAAGGCCGCAGCAACCAGCTCGGTTTGGCGGCGGCATTCCAGGCGGCGCAAAAGCCGGGTGATCGTGCACATAACCCGCTGTTGCTGTACGGCGGCACCGGTCTGGGTAAAACCCACCTGATGCTGGCCGCTGGCAATGCCATGCGCCAGGCAAATCCGGCTGCAAAAGTGCTGTATCTGCGTTCGGAACAGTTCTTCAGCGCGATGATCCGTGCGCTGCAGGAAAAGTCCATGGACCAGTTCAAGCGCCAGTTCCAGCAAGTGGACGCGCTGCTGATCGATGACATCCAGTTCTTCGCCGGCAAAGACCGCACCCAGGAAGAGTTCTTCCACACCTTCAACGCCTTGTTTGACGGAAAGCAGCAGATCATCCTGACCTGCGACCGCTACCCGCGCGAAGTGGAAGGCCTGGAAGCCCGCCTGAAATCACGTCTGGCCTGGGGTTTGTCGGTGGCCATCGAGCCGCCGGACTTTGAAACCCGTGCTGCCATCGTGTTGGCCAAGGCCCGCGAACGCGGCGCCGAGATTCCGGACGACGTGGCGTTCCTGATTGCCAAGAAGATGCGCTCCAACGTGCGCGATCTGGAAGGTGCACTCAATACGTTGACCGCCCGCGCCAATTTCACCGGCCGCGCGATCACCACCGAGTTTGCCCAGGAAACCCTGCGCGATCTTCTGCGTGCCCAGCAACAAGCCATCAGCATCCCCAATATCCAGAAAACGGTTGCCGACTACTACGGCCTGCAGATCAAGGATCTGTTGTCCAAGCGGCGCACCCGTTCACTGGCCCGTCCGCGTCAGGTCGCCATGGCGCTGACCAAGGAACTGACCGAACACAGCCTGCCGGAAATCGGCGATGCGTTTGCCGGCCGCGACCACACCACGGTGCTGCACGCCTGCCGCCAGATCCGCACGTTGATGGAAACCGACGGCAAGCTGCGCGAAGACTGGGAAAAGCTGATCCGCAAGCTCAGCGAGTAAGCCCCGGCGCTGCCCTGTTGGAACGCTCATCGATGAAACAGATGGAAAAACCATTGGGGCAGCGAGGTCTGGGCTGGAAGTGGAGCGAATGATGCACCGACGCCACTGCGGCGTCATCGCACAAAACGGTGCATGATTCGGGGGCAGGTTTTGGAGAAGTTGTGGATAAAATTGGTCGGCAAAACCGCGTCAAAATTATCCACAGGTTCACCCACCTGCTCAGCGGTAGTAATACATGGGTTTCAGCTTCAATAAAACATTTAAAAACAAACACTTAGGTGTGTTTTAAGCCAAATCTGGCTCTACCAGCACCACCAAGCTTTTGATTTAATCCACATCTTTTAAAAGCATAGGGGCACGAAACCACATGCGTTTCACACTGCAGCGCGAAGCCTTTCTCAAGCCGTTGGCCCAGGTCGTCAACGTGGTTGAACGCCGTCAGACCCTGCCGGTTCTGGCCAATTTCCTCGTCCAGGTTCAGGGCGGCCAGCTTTCGCTGACCGGTACCGACCTGGAAGTCGAAATGGTCTCCCGCATCGCGGTCGAAGATGCCCAGGACGGCGAAACCACGATCCCGGCGCGTAAATTGTTCGAGATCATCCGTGCCCTGCCCGACGGCAGCCGCATCACGGTTTCGCAGACGGGCGACAAGATCACCGTCCAGGCTGGACGCAGCCGCTTCACCCTGGCAACTCTGCCGGCCAACGACTTCCCGTCGGTTGACGAAGTTGAAGCTACCGAGCGCGTCGTTGTACCGGAAGCAGCTTTGAAGGAACTGATCGAGCGCACTGCGTTCGCAATGGCGCAGCAAGACGTGCGCTATTACCTCAACGGCCTGCTGTTCGACCTGCGCGACAGCATCCTGCGCTGCGTCGCAACCGACGGCCACCGCCTGGCGCTGTGCGAAACCGCGCTGGAAAACGATAACGGCGCCAAGCGCCAGATCATCGTGCCGCGCAAGGGCGTGACCGAATTGCAACGTCTGCTGGAAGGCGGCGAGCGCGAGGTCGAGCTGGAAGTCGGTCGCAGCCATGTGCGCATGAAGCGCGACGATGTCACCTTCACCTCGAAGCTGATCGATGGCCGTTTCCCGGATTACGAGGCAGTGATTCCGATCGGCGCAGACCGTGAAGTAAAGGTCGAGCGCGAAACCCTGCGTGCTTCGCTGCAGCGTGCGGCGATTCTCTCCAACGAGAAGTACCGCGGCGTTCGCGTCGAAGTAACCCCGGGCCAGCTGAAAATCAGCGCGCATAACCCGGAGCAGGAAGAGGCCCAGGAAGAAATCGAAGCCGATACCGTAGTCAGCGATCTGGCCATCGGCTTCAACGTGAACTACCTGCTCGATGCCCTGTCGGCACTGCGCGATGAGCACGTTGTCATCCAGCTGCGCGATTCCAACTCTTCGGCACTAGTGCGTGAAGCCAGCAGTGAGAAGTCGCGTCACGTGGTGATGCCGCTGCGTCTCTAACCCGTAGGTTCCACGTGGAACACGAAGAAGCCCGGCTCAGTGCCGGGCTTTTTTGTGGGCTTTGGTTCTGCCTGAGGTTCCACGTGGAACACCAAGGAAGTCCCCGAAGTCATCGGTTTCAGGGCTACTGGCTGTCCCTTTCGACCTGCTTCCACAGCGAAACAGCGGAATTGCCGCAAATCACCGGCCCACATGCCCCCACCCGATGTCTTCCAGCTTCCTTCGCAGGCAACAAGTCAGGCACTGATACCGGATGCTGGGGTCCAATCCATGCCGATAGGCGTTGCCACTGCCTTCGAAGTACATGGGAATCGCAGCGCTGGAATTCTTGCCTGGTCCGTTCGCTTCGGCGTTCACCGGGAGTCTTTGTTCCACAGAGCCTCATCCCTCTCCGGCTGCACCGGCAGCTCTGAACGAACATGGTCCGGTTGAACCTTCGAGGCTGTCGCCGAGATCAAAGATCATCGGCTCAACGTCTTCGATGTTTCAGGGGTTCATACCCGATCCGAACATAGAGCCGGATCGGCGGAGCAAGGCGAACAACGAAATCCGTGAAATCCGGAAGCCGGGGCCCAGACCAGTCGATCAGAATTCAAGAAATCAGACCCGATTCCAGGACCGCTGCAAAGGGCTGGCATGGCGGACGGGGCTGTTGGCTTAGATCGACATCAGATTTCTTGAAATCTGAAAGCAAGAGCTGGATCCCAGGAGCCAGAATTCAAAGATTCACAGCTCTGGCTTTTCGCCCTTTCTGGCGGCCTGTTTTGTCAGCTTTATGCTTTAAATCTGAGAATAAATCAAAAGCTTGGTGGTGATGGTAGGAGCAGATTTTATGTAAAACTACCTTAAGTGTTTGTTTTACATCGTCTTATTGGCGTTGAAACCCCCTGTAAAACAGGGCTTCTAGCCTGTGGATATCTGTGGATAAGGTCGAAGAGGTCTCTCAAGGGCACTTTTATCCACAGATTGCCCAACTTATACACAGGGCTTGTACCCGGACCTATACAAGCCCAAAAAAACATCGTGTTTCCGCGAAATCTGCAGTGCTGGTGCCCACAGCTCTGTCCAGATTTGAAGAAATCCGGCGATGTTCCACGTGGCACTCATAGACGCTGGATCACCGATCGCACTTGACCTGCATATCGGGCTGCTCGAACTTGGTGGATGCTTTAAGCTGCGCATGGCCAGCCACGGCCCCCGTGCTGGCGTCGTGCTTTCTTTCGAGCGTCAATGCATATCGTCCGTGTTGCCTTGAACCGCGTGCGTCGGTTCGATTCGGTGGAACTGGCTCCCCGCCCCGGCATAAACCTGATTACCGGCGCCAATGGCGCCGGCAAGACCAGCGTGCTCGAAGCCTTGCACTTGATGGCCTATGGCCGCAGCTTCCGAGGCCGCGTTCGTGATGGGCTGGTGCAGAAAGGCGCCGAGAATCTGGACGTTTTTGTTGAATGGCAGGAACGCAGCAACGCAGAACTGGGCGTTTCATCGCGCCGGGCAGGGCTGCGGCACAGCGGACAGGCCTGGAAAGGCCGTTTGGATGGCGAAGACGTGGCGCAATTGGGCAATCTTTGCGCTGCGCTGGCTGTTGTTACCTTCGAACCAGGCAGCCATGCCCTGGTCAGTGGCGGCAGCGAGCCCCGTCGGCGCTTCATCGATTGGGGATTGTTCCACGTGGAACCTGACTTTCTTCCCCTGTGGCGCCGTTATACGCGGGCCTTGAAGCAGCGCAATGCGCTGTTGAAGATGGGCGCGCCGGGCAAACAGCTGGATGCCTGGGATTGGGAGCTGGCCGAAGCTGGCACTCCCCTCACCTCTCGCCGCCAGCATTATCTGGAGCGGTTGCAGGATCGGGCGGTCGGGATCGCTGCGGATCTGGCCCCAGGCCTGCAATTGAGTGCTTTGGAACTGCAACCGGGCTGGCGCCGGCACGAGATGTCGTTGGGCGATGCCCTGTTGCTGGCCCGCGAGCGCGACCGAAGCGCAGGCTATACCTCGGTGGGACCGCATCGGGCTGATTGGAGCGTTGGTTTCACGCAGATTCCCGGCCGTGACGCGCTATCGCGAGGGCAAGCCAAGCTCACCGCCTTGGCCTGTTTGTTGGGGCAGGCCGATGATTACGCCAGCCAACGCGGCGAATGGCCGGTAATCGCCCTGGATGACCTGGGCTCGGAGCTGGACCGCAATCACCAGCAACGTGTGCTGCAGTACCTGGCGGCAACGCCTGCACAGATATTCATCACTGCAACTGAAACACCGGCTGCGCTGGAAGCAGAACTGCAGCCGGCAGCTGTGTTCCACGTGGAACATGGCACCATCACTGCAGTAAGTTGAGCCTTCAGGGCGGAAATTCCCCCGGCAGGTATAATCGGAACGTCATCCCCTATCTCTCATGCCCGCTCCACGGAACGGCGCATGACCTGCGGAGCCTACGGCAAGCGCAATGAGCGAAGAACAGAACACCCCGGTCAACAACGGCAATTACGACGCCAACAGCATCACCGCATTGGAAGGCTTGGAGGCTGTTCGCAAGCGTCCCGGTATGTACATCGGCGACGTCCATGACGGCACTGGCCTGCACCACATGGTGTTCGAGGTTGTCGACAACTCCATCGACGAAGCCCTCGCTGGTCACGCCGACAATGTGCTGGTAACCATCCATGCCGATGGCTCGGTGTCGGTGGCCGATAACGGCCGCGGTATCCCGGTCGGCAAGCATGCGCAGATGAGCCAGAAGCTCGATCGCGAAGTCTCCGCTGCCGAAGTGGTGATGACCGTCCTGCACGCAGGCGGCAAGTTCGACGACAACAGCTACAAGGTTTCCGGTGGTTTGCACGGCGTTGGCGTCAGCGTGGTCAATGCGCTGTCGCAGAAGCTGTTGCTGGATATCTTCCAGGGGGGCTTCCACTACCAGCAGGAATACGCCGACGGCGCCGCGGTCACCCCGCTCAAGCAGCTTGAAACCAGTGATCGCCGCGGCACCATGCTGCGCTTCTGGCCGTCGGTGACGGCATTCCACGGTAACGTCGAATTCCACTACGAGATTCTGGCCCGCCGCCTGCGCGAACTGTCGTTCCTGAATTCCGGCGTCAACATCACCCTTGTGGACGAGCGCGGCGAAGGCCGTCGCGACGATTACCACTACGAAGGCGGCATCAAGAGCTTCGTGGAACATCTGGCGCAGGTGAAGACCCCGCTGCACCCGAATGTGATCGCCGTAACCGGCGAAGCCAATGGCATCGTCGTCGAAGTTGCGCTGCAGTGGACCGATTCCTATCAGGAAACGATGTATTGCTTCACCAACAACATCCCGCAGAAGGACGGCGGTACCCACCTTGCCGGTTTCCGTGCCGCGCTGACCCGCACGCTCAACAACTACATCGAGCAGAGTGGCATCGCCAAGCAGGCCAAGATCAGCTTCACCGGCGATGACATGCGCGAAGGCATGATCGCGGTGTTGTCAGTGAAGGTGCCGGACCCGAGCTTCTCCAGCCAGACCAAGGAAAAGCTGGTCAGCTCCGACGTCAAGCCGGCGGTGGAAAGCACCTTCGGCGCCAAGCTCGAAGAGTTCCTGCAGGAAAACCCGAACGAAGCCAAGGCCATTGCCGGCAAGATCGTCGACGCAGCGCGTGCCCGTGAAGCCGCGCGCAAGGCACGCGATCTGACCCGCCGCAAGGGCGCACTGGATATTGCTGGCCTGCCGGGCAAGCTGGCCGATTGCCAGGAAAAGGATCCTGCGCTGTCCGAACTGTTCATCGTCGAGGGTGACTCGGCAGGTGGCTCGGCCAAGCAGGGCCGTAATCGCAAGAACCAGGCGGTACTGCCGCTGCGTGGCAAGATCCTCAACGTGGAACGTGCCCGCTTCGACCGCATGTTGGCCTCGGATCAGGTCGGTACGCTGATCACCGCACTGGGCACCGGCATTGGCCGTGACGAGTACAACCCGGACAAGCTGCGTTACCACAAGATCATCATCATGACCGACGCCGACGTCGACGGCGCGCACATCCGTACGCTGCTGTTGACGTTCTTCTACCGGCAGATGCCGGAGCTGATCGAGCGTGGTTTTGTGTATATCGGCCTGCCGCCGCTGTACAAGATCAAGCAGGGCAAGACCGAGTTGTACCTGAAGGACGACCCGGCGCTGGATGCCTACCTGGCCAACAACGCTGTGGAGAACGCAGCGCTGATTCCCGCTGTCGGCGAGCCGCCGATTGAAGGCGTCGCGCTGGAAAAGCTGTTGATGACCTACGCAGCCGCGCAGGAAACCATCAACCGCAACGCGCATCGCTACGACCGCAGCCTGCTGGAAGCGTTGGTCGATTTCACCCCGATGGACCTGGAGCACCTGCGCACCGCCCCCGAAGGCGAAGGTCTGGATGCACTGGCAAAGCGTCTGAACCAGGGCAGCCTGGGCACGCCGCGTTTCACCCTGGTGCTGCAGGAACCGAACGAGCAGCGCCCGGCTGCGTTGCTGGTTACCCGCCGTCACATGGGGGAGGAACACACCCAGGTGCTGCCGCTAGCTGCATTTGAATCCGGCGAACTGCGCCAACTGCACCAGGCTTCGCAGCTGTTGCATGGCCTGGTGCGCGAAGGCGCCACCATCAACCGCGGCAACAAGTCCTCGGAGATCACCGGTTTCGCGCAGGCACAGGCCTGGTTGATGGAAGAGGCCAAGCGCGGCCGCATGATCCAGCGCTTCAAGGGCCTGGGTGAAATGAACCCGGAACAGTTGTGGGATACCACGGTCAATCCGGACACCCGCCGTTTGTTGCAGGTCCGCATCGAAGACGCGGTGGAAGCCGATCAGATCTTCAGCACCTTGATGGGCGACGTGGTGGAGCCGCGCCGTGACTTCATCGAGAGCAATGCGCTGAAGGTAACCAATCTGGATATCTGATCCAGCGCAACCGCCAGTGTGGGCGCCGGCAACGGCGCCCACTTTCCATTGAGCCACGGCCCAGGTCCGCGATGTCCACTCTTCCCGACGTACCGCTCTCCTCGTCTTCCCCTGCCCTCTCCAAACCTGGTTCGCCAGTGCTCGGCTTTGCCCTGGATCTGCTGATCGGCATTGCCACGCTGCTGTTCCTGAGTGTGCTGGGCGGCTTGGTTTGGGCGTTATGGCGCGGCGTCGAGGTTGGCATGCAGGCTGCGCGCGATGGCGCCGCCCCGGCAGCAGCAGAGTTGGCAAGCACATTGGGCGCGCCCGGTGCCTTGCCGCAGATGCTGATTGCACTGGTGTCCACCGGTGGCGCGGCGCTGCTGCTGTACTTCCTGCGCCGTCGCGCCAGTCCGGCCGAGCGTGCGCAATCGCATCAGGCCATACGGCGTGCATCGACCTGGGGTTGGATCGCAGTTGTCGCTACCGGTGTTTTTCTGGGTAGCAGCGGGATAGGCTGGATCGCCAAGCAGATGGGCGTGGAGCCGGTGCCAACCAACCTGTTGCTGATGCAGCAGGCGTGGGCGCAATACCCATTGTTTCTGATCGTGTTCGCGGTAGTACTGGCGCCGGCCTACGAAGAGTTGCTGTTCCGTCGCGTGTTGTTCGGGCGCCTGTGGGCCGCCAATCGCCCTTTGCTGGGCATCGTTCTCAGCAGCATGGCGTTTGCCTTGGTGCATGAAATTCCTGGAACCAGTCCCAACAGCTTCCCGGCGATGTTGCAGCTGTGGTTGATTTACGGCGGCATGGGCGCCGCTTTTGCATGGGTTTATCGCAAGACAGGAACGTTATGGGCGGCGGTAATTGCGCATGCTATGAACAATGCGGTTGCTTTGGCCGCCATGGTGCTGTTCGGCGCGCAATAAAGCTGCCAACGGTTGACGAAAAATTAAGCAAGACACTCGCACACTGCAGAGGTGAACGAGGGGGACCACGGATGAAAGTTGTCGGACTAGCTGTTGTTGTCGCGCTGCTGCTAAGCGCATGCGCAACTACTACCTCGCCCACCGGGCGGCGTCAGGTCATTGGTGGGATTTCGCAGCAGCAGTTGGATCAACTTGGCGCCCAGGCCTTTGCTGAAACCAAGGCCAAACAAACCCTCAACCGCGACGCCAAACAGAATGCCTACGTGCAATGCGTGGTCAACGCCCTGGTGGCACAGCTGCCGCAGCAATACCATGGCGTACGGTGGGAAACTGCGGTATTCGTCGACAAGGAACCCAATGCCTTCGCCCTGCCCGGCGGCAAGGTTGGCGTAAATACCGGCATCTTCACGGTGGCAAAGAACCAGGACCAGCTGGCGGCGGTGATCGGCCATGAAATCGGCCACGTGATCTCACGCCATCACGAGGAGCGGCTGACCCGGCAGCAGGGCACGCAGGTGGGGTTGGGAATTCTGGGCGCGCTGGCTGGCGCAGCCTATGGCGATACCGCTGCCAGCGCGGTCAATCAGTTCGGCGGAATGGGCGCTCAAGGCCTGATTTTGTTGCCCGGTTCGCGCACTCAGGAAAGTGAGGCTGATGTGGTGGGGCAACGTCTGATGGCACAGGCCGGGTTTGACCCCTCACAAGCTGTGAATCTTTGGCAGAACATGATGGCAGCCAGCGGAAATCGCTCTCCGCAATGGCTTTCCACCCATCCAGACCCGGCCAACCGTATCCGTGAGTTGCAACGTGACATACCTGCGTTGGAGCCTGTATTTCAGCAGGCTAGGCGTTCTGGTGTAGTCCCGCGCTGTGGTTGATTGTAGGAAAATGCTGCAGTACACCATCAGAAGTGATTTCTCCGTCAAATAATTTCTGATACGTTTGCGTGCTCGGTCCCGTTCCGAAAGTTTGAATTTCTACCGCCACGGCGGCCCCTTCGAGGTGAAACATGATCTTCCGCAGCCAAAAGCACGCCGTGCTCTCCATCCTCATCGCCACTGCATTGGGCGGTGTTGTCGTCGCTGACGCTGCGGCACAGTCGCGCTCGTCCGAGCGTCGTGGCAACAAGGAAAGTGCCAAGGCTGAAGTGCTGTACCCGGAAGCTACCCGCGTGGACCCCAAGGGCAAGGCCTCCTCGAAGATGGGCAGCAAGCTCAACAAGCTGTTCGCGGCCTATAACAAGCAGGAATACGCGGAAACCCGCACCCTGGCCGACGAAATCCTCGCCTCGCCAGACGCCAACGATTACGACAAGGCCGTCGCCAACCAGCTGGCCTCGCAGGGTGCTTATAACCTCGATGACAACGCCGCTGCCAAGCATTACCTGCAGCAGGCCATCGCGCTGAACCAGCTGGACAACAACGGCCACTTCCAGGCGATGTTGATGCTGGCCCAGCTGCAGCTGCAGGATGATCAGCTCGCGGAAGGCCTGGCCAACCTGGACAAGTACTTCGCCGAGTCGAAGTCGAACAAGCCGGAAGAACTGATCATCAAGGGTCAGGCGCTGTACCAGAGCGAAAAGTACGCCGAGGCTATCCCGGTGCTGAAGGCGGCCATCGCCGCCTCGCCCGAGCCGAAGGACACCTGGAACCAGTTGCTGATGGCGTCCTACGCAGAAGCCGGCCAGACCGGTGAAGCGGTGAAGGAAGCCGAAGCGTTGGCGGCCAAGAACCCGGCCGACAAGAAGGCCCAGCTCAACCTGGCCAGCATGTACATGCAGGCCGACCAGATGGACAAGGCTGCCGCAGTGATGGACAAGCTGCGCGCCGCCGGACAGCTCACCGAAGAGCGCGAATACAAGCAGTTGTATTCGATCTACGCCAACACCGACAACAAGGAACGGGACGTCATTGCGGTGATCAACGAGGGTATCTCCAAGGGCATCCTCAAGCCGGACTACCAGACCTATCTGGCGCTGGCGCAGTCGTACTACTACACCGAGCAGGTGCCGCAGGCGATCGAAGCCTGGAGGAACGCGGCCCCGCTGTCCAAGGACGGTGAGACGTACCTGAATCTGGCCCGTGTTTTGCATGCGGAAGGCCGTATCCCCGAAGCAAAGCAGGCCGCGCGTGACGCATTGGCAAAGGGCATCAAAAACCCTGCCGATGCAAATAAAATCATCAACCTGAAGTAAGCAGGAATAACGCCTGAACAGCTGCATTTTTGATGCGCAGCCGGTCAGGATTGGTATAAGCTTGGAGGTTCCTGCGGTGTCATGCACCGCTGAATCAGGGGTGGCTTCACACCACCGCCCCGACCCCACTAAAGAGTTCTTGGCGCATGACGGAACAACTGGTCTTCCACCACAGGTATGACACCCAGAAAGAAACGGGCCTGAGCTGGCCGCGTATCGCGGGTATCGCATTTGTAATCGCACTGCATCTCGCAGCCCTGATGATGCTCCTGATTCCTGCCGTTGCCCCCAAGGCAGCTGCGGAGAAGGAACGCAACGTCATGGTGACGTTGGTCGACGCTCCGCCGCCGCCACCGCCGCCGCCGCCGCCGCCGCCGCCGCAGGACACCCCGCCGCCGCCGGTCAAGAACCTGGCGCCGCCGAAGCAATCGCCGCTGCCGCCGCCGCCGGAAGCCCCGGTGATCGATGTGCCGGAACCGCGTCCGAACGACGTAGTCACGCCGCCGTCTCCGCCGACGCCGCCGTCTCCGCCGGTTGATATCCAGGCCAGCGTCGACATCTCGTCCAAGGCCATGAACCCGCCGCGTTACCCGCCGGCTGCATTCCGTGCCGGTATCCAGGGCGAGGTCATCCTGATCATTGATGTCGATGCCAGCGGCAACGTCACCAATGTGTCTGTCGAGAAGTCCAGCCGCAACCGCGACCTCGACCGAGCTGCAATGGAAGCGGCGCGTAAGTGGAAGTTCAACCCCGCCCAGAGCGGTGGATCGAAGGCAGCTGGTCGCGTCCGCGTCCCGGTCAACTTTGCGCTGAGCTGATCCATGGGGCGGCTTTGATAGCCGCCACCAGGTCAGATCAACTTTAGCTACACCCTTTAACACCACACACAACAAAGGTAAGCGTCATGCTGCAGGAAATTTTCATCGCCGCTGCTGCCGGGGGCAACGCAAACAACGCTCTCTCGCAGATGGGCTTCGAGCATCTGATCCACGAAATGACCACCAAGCCGGGCGACTTCGCCGTTTCCTGGGTTGTTCTGTTGACCCTGGTGATCATGTCGGCCATGTCCTGGTACTGGACCGTCATCAACATCTTCCGCACCGCTCGCCTGAAGTCGGCTGCTGATCGCGTGCCGTCGCAGTTCTGGGATGCCCCGAACGCACAGGACGCCATCCGCGCCATGGAAGAGCAGCCGGCTTCGGAGCCGTTCTCCAAGATCGCTCTGGACGCAGCCCAGGCTGCTGCCCACCACCAGCAGGCTGGTGCTTCGGAAACCCTGAGCCGTTCGGAATTCGTTGACCGCGCCCTGCGTCAGGCCGTGACCCGCGAATCCAACAAGCTGCAGGGCGGCATGATCCTGCTGGCCACCGTCGGTGCAACCGCTCCGTTCGTGGGTCTGCTGGGTACCGTGTGGGGCATCTACGGCGCGCTGATCAAGATCGGTGCAACCGGTTCGGCCTCGATCGACGCCGTTGCCGGCCCGGTGGGTGAAGCACTGATCATGACCGCTATCGGTCTGTTCGTGGCTATCCCGGCCGTGTTCGCCTTCAACTTCTTCAGCAAGATCAACAGCGCGACTGTCAGCAAGTTCGACACCTTCGCTCACGATCTGCACGACTTCTTCGCCACCGGTTCGCGCGTTCGCTAATCCGGCAGCTTTAGTAAGTCTTCGCAACGATATAGACGGAGCCCGTTATGGCTTTCAGTAGTGGTAACAGCAGCGGCCCAATGGCCGACATCAACGTCACTCCCCTGGTGGACGTGATGTTGGTGCTGCTGATCATCTTCATCATCACGGCTCCCCTGATGTCCCACAAGGTCAAGGTGGAGTTGCCGGAAGCCAACCTGATCCAGAATCCGGATACTGCGCCAGATCGCAAGAATCCGATTACGGTGGCGGTCAAGGAAGACGGCAAGCTCTACTGGAACGACGAAGAGGTCTCCAAGGAGACCTTGGAGTCACGTTTCGCGACCGCTGCACAGCAGACGCCGCAGCCGCCGTTGAATCTGCGTGGTGACAAGACCACCAAGATGAAGGTGATCAACGAGGTCACCAAGATCGCGCAGGGTCAGGGCATGCTGGATGTCGGTTTCGTTGCCACCAAAGACAAGCAGGGGCAATAAGACATGGCATTCAGTAGTGGTGGAAACAGGGGCCCAATGGCCGACATCAACGTTACGCCCCTCGTGGACGTGATGCTGGTGCTGCTGATCATCTTCATCGTTACCGCGCCGATCATGACGTACCCGATCGCCGTGGATCTGCCGCAGCGGGTCATCAATCCGCCGCCGCAGCTGCGCGAGCCGCCGCCGCCGATCGACCTTCGCGTCGATTCAAGCAACCAGGTTTTCTGGAACAACAGTCCAGTCAACGTGGGTGACCTGCAGCAGAAGATGGAAGAAGAAGTACAGAAGGATCCGACCAACCAGCCGGAACTTCGCATCGAAGCAAGCCCGGATTCGGAGTACGACGTCATGGCCAAGATCCTGGCCCAGGCGAAGAACGCTCAGATGAAGAAGATTGGCTTCGTGCAGTAAGCAATACTGCAATACCAAGTCATGACGCGACTGGAAAACGCCCTCCTTGTGGGGGCGTTTTTTTTGCTCTTCAAGCCCACTCCGTCTACGGAGTGAGAGGCAGCTCGCGAACCATCGCTTCGCTGCCCGTCGTACGCTCGTGCCCTGTCAGGGTGAGGTCCAACGGGAACAGGTCCAGCAGCGCCTTTAGCCACCTTTGTCCATGTTTGAGGAGATTGTGATTCCACTCCCCAAGGCTGGGTGCTGCGAGGAGCAGAATTTATAGATGAGCCCGCCATCGCAGCGATTTATCCACAGTCGCCTGTGGATAGGGAGCCGCTGTACCGCAGAACTTGAAGAAGCCACGAATCGGGCCTGTGGATTACTCTGCGATGATCCACGTGGAAGCCGATCGACATTGCTTCCATGGGCAAAGCGAACGCCTGTCTGGACTGTGTATATCTTTGATCGGAGAGGCATCGTTGCCCATCGACTTCACCGCCCTGCCCCTCTGATAGCGCTCTGTGGATAAGTATTGCCACAGTCGCAGTGCTGGCGATCAATGACCTGGCTGCGGCAAGTTGCGCAGGTGCAGCCATCGCTGAGACTCATCCTCTGAATCTGCAGAGCGATGCACAGCGGGCTGGGTAAAAGCGCCGTTTGGAGAATGCGAATCTTCGGTCATTTGTCGCTTTAGTGACGGAGAGCCCTCACAAAATCCCATAAAAGATGAGTACTGATGACTTATCCGAGCGCAATGGATGCATTCTGGAATCAGCTGTGATCACGGGTGGCTTGTCCAGCCAGCAATCACTATAGGAACGCTCCCGCCGAGACCAGCGGCTACAACAAACCAAGTGCAGAGCCTTCCAGTCGATCAGCAGCCTGTGGATAAACCATCAGCCGCATGCGCCGTGAGTCAGCGCGGATCGGGCCATGGAGTGCTTCCAGACCCCGCTTTTCGGCTTATCCACAACGCTGAGTGGTTCAGGGAAAGCCCTACGAATCGCTGTGGAAACGTATGTGGATAAGTGTGTGGATGTAATTTCACCTGGCACTGCAAGCGGGGCCCCGATATGGGGGAGGTGCTTTCGTGCAGCGCAGCGATCCAGCCAACAGCCAGCGCGCGGCGGTCAGCTGTCGCTGCTTTCTCAATCAAACCGTCGCTGGCTCAGCTGCCCAGGTTCTCAGCTTCGGCAATGGCTGCCAGATAGCCTGCCACGCTTGCTTCCAGCCCGGTATACAGGGCCTCGCTGATCAAGGCGTGGCCGATGGAGACCTCCAACACGTTGGGGACGTGGGCCAGGAACGCCGCCAGATTGGACTGCGACAGGTCATGACCGGCGTTGACGCCAAGGCCTGCAGCCTGCGCGCGGCGAGCCGCATCGGCGAATACCGCCAGTGATTGCCAGGGATCGCCTGCGGCATATGCTTCGGCGTAAGGGCCTGTGTATAACTCGACGCGGTCGGCACCAAGTACAGCGGCTTGGGCAATGTCCGGATTGCCGCCGTCGACAAACAGACTGACCCGGCAACCATAGGATTTCAGTGTGGCAATCAACGGCCGAAGGCGCTCGCCATCACGGCGGAAGTCGAATCCGTGATCGGAGGTAAGCTGGCCGTCGCTATCGGGTACAAGCGTCGCCTGGGCCGGGCGGGTCTGTTCGCAAAGCTCTAGCAGGCCCGGATAGCCCTCGCGCGCCGGTGCGAATGGATTGCCTTCGATATTGAATTCCACCCCGTGCTGCTGGGTGAGTGCAGACAGCATCAACACGTCGGTAGCGCGGATGTGGCGCTGGTCGGGACGCGGATGCACGGTGATGCCATGGGCGCCTGCGCGCAGGCAGGTCATCGCCGCCCGCACCACATCGGGATCATTACCGCCGCGCGAATTACGCAGCACCGCAATCTTGTTGACGTTGACGCTGAGTACGGTCATGACTGTGGCAGCTCGCGGTCGTCGGCAGCGGTCGTGGGATTTGCGGGCGGCTGCGCAATCGGGGCAACCGGTGCTGCAGCAGCGGGATCGGCCTTGGGTTGCAGTTGCGCGCGCAGCGCCTGTAGTTCAGCGGCATGCAGGGGGCGCGGCACCGAGCTCACGCTGCCAAAGCGGGCCACGTACAGGCCCTTTGCCCAAAGCAGCAGAAACACCAATGCAGCCAGCAGGGCAAGCACCAGCAGCCAGCTGTGGGTGGTGGAAAAGGCAAACAGGAACGCGCCAAGCGCGAGCAATAGAAACAGCCAGTACATGACGATCTCCCTACCAGAGGCGTGCAGTGTAACGGCGCTGGCAGCGCCGGTTCCATGCATGGGCAGGGGTTTGCCCGCTGTACCGGACAGCCGGTAGGTTCAGCGAAACAAGCGGACTTCGTTCAGGGGATTTCGACCCGAATCCAGCCATTGCAGAACCTTGCCGGCGGTCCCGGTCCTATAGCAACGGCGACGCCAAGCGCGCGAAGGCTTCCGGCAGGCGCTTGCGCCACAGCGAGCGATCACGGATCAACTGCACTTCCTCGGCACTGTCGAGTTCGGCCCGCAGGATGGCTTCCAGTTCGCCGGTGAGCTTGAGGTCGGTGTACATCATCGACAGCTCGAAATTGAGCCGGAAGCTGCGGTGATCAAAGTTGGCGGTGCCGACGATGCAGGTGTCGTCATCGGCGATGAAGGCCTTGCTGTGCAGCATGCGCGGGCCGTACTCGAAGATGCGCACGCCGGCTTCCAGCAATTCATCGAAATAGGAGCGCGCAGCCAGGGTGACGAACCTGGAATCGCTTTGTTTCGGAACCATCAGGCGCACGTCCAGGCCACCGAGTGCAGCCGAGGTCAGCGCCATGCGCGCCGCTTCGCCGGGGACGAAGTACGGCGTCACCAGCCAGACACGGCGCTTGGCCTCCTGGATGGCCGCCACATGCAGGCGATGGATGGGCTCCCAGGCCGAATCCGGGCCGGACACCAGCACCTGCGCATCGATGCTGCCCTGCGCGCGGCTGGGCACATCGGCCGGGAACAGGTCGCCGCGCTCGAACAGCTCCGGGCCCTGCTCGGTGGCGTAGATCCAGTCTTCGAGGAATACCAGCTGCAGGCTGTGGACAACCTGCCCGCGGATGCGCATATGCAGGTCGCGATAGGCATTCGGGTTGCGGCTGTCGTCCTCCTCGTCAGTGACGTTGATGCCGCCGGTGAAGGCGACCTCGCCATCCACCACCACCAGCTTGCGGTGGGTGCGCATGTTCAGCCATGGCCGCTTCAGTGGCTTGAGCAGCTGGCGTGGATGGAACCAGGCAACCTCGGTGCCGGCATCGAGCAGTGGTCGCAGGAATTTCCGGCCGACTTTTGACGAACCCACCGCATCCAGCAGCAAGCGCACCTTGATGCCGGCGCGTGCGCGTTCCACCAGCGCGTCACGCATGGCGGTGCCGGCGTGGTCCGGCTCGAAGATGTAGTACTCCAGATTGACGTGGCGGCGGGCTTTGCCGATGGCGTCGATGATGGCGGCATAGGTCGCCGCACCATCCAGCAGCCAGTCGACATCGGTGGCGGTACTGGGTGACAGCCCTGTGGTGGCCTGCCCTACCCGCGCCAGTTCGGTGCAGCTGGCGTCGGGCGGACACACTGCGTCATAGGTGCTCATGCCCTCGCGCGAACGACCACGGCGCAGGCGCTGGCGCACGATCTTCTGTGGCCCAAACAGGTAGAACACGAACAGGCCGATATACGGCAGCGCCGCCAGCGACAGGATCCAGCTCAGCGTCGCCACCGGTTCGCGCTTCTGCAGCACGATGTAGCAGGCCAGTACCAGCAGATAACTAAGGTAGGCGACGGCCAGGATCTGGGCGGCGTGGGGAATGCTGGACAGACTTGTCCACAGGGCTAGGAGGGCTTCGCGCATCCGCCGATTCTAGCCATGGCTGATGACGGCAGGGGCCGCTGCGCACCTTCCGGGCGGCGGCACCCCGCGCCTCATTGTTGCGGGAACGGCGTCAGCCGCGAAGCCGCTGCGGGATCCGGCGCCGAAAGCGCTCGGCGGCCATGGAGGGGGAACGCACTTTGCGCGGCGGGAATGTCAGCTTCGCGGCTGACGCCGCTCCCACAGAGGTGGGTCATTTGTGCATTGCATCATTTAATACATAAATGTAATATACCAGGATGGACAAACCCACTCCCGCCGCCGGCGGCTACGCCAGCATCGACCAGAAGCTGGCGATCAGCAGTGCCCGCCACCCCGGTTTCCCGCGCGACCAGGCCATGCTGGCGCGGTTGATCAAGCTGGTGCACAAGTTGTTCTGCGACCACGGCAACCAGCTGATGCGCGAGTACGGCATCTCCCATCCGGAATACAACGTACTGATGATGCTCGACGGCTCCGAGCACGGCCTGAGCCCGTCGGAGATCAGCGAGGCCGCCAGCGAGAAGTCTTCCAACGTCACCCGCCTGATCGACCAGCTGCTGGCCAAGGGCCTGGTCAGCCGTGAGCCCAGCGACGAGGACCGGCGCAAGCTGGTGGTGCGTTTGAGCCCGGCTGGCGAGCAGCTGATCGAGCAGGTAATGCCGGCGGTGATCCAGCAGCTGCAGCGCTTCTTCAGCGGCGTCGAGCCGGCCGAACTGCGCCACACCGAAACCGTGCTGACCCGCATCCTGATGGGCCTGGAACAACAACCATGAGCACCCGACCGGCTGAGTACACGCCGGGCGCGCCGAGCTCCCACGGCAACACCTGGCTGCATGCCTTCGCCCAGGCCATGAGCGGCGAACGCGCGGTGTGGGCCTACATCGGCAAGGTGCTGGTGGCCTTGTACCTGTCCGGCTGGATCGCGATGCGGCTGGGCATGAGTTCGCCTGGCACAGCGATGATCACCGTGCTGGTGGTGATGAACCGCAATACCGGCATGGTGCTGGCCAAGGCCTTCTATCGCGGCGTTGGTACCGTGGTGGGCTGTGCGATGGCGGTGCTGATGGTGTCGCTGTTCCCGCAAAGCCCGGTTGCCCTGGTGACGGTGATGGCCCTGTGGGCCGGCTTCTGTGCCGGCGGCTCGGTGTGGAGCCGCGGCATGGCTTCCTATGGCTTCGTGCTGTCCGGCTACACCGTGGCGATGATCGTGTTCCCGGTGCTCAACCACCCGCAGAACATCCTCAACAGCGCGCTGGAGCGCACCGGCGAGGTGCTGCTCGGCATGGCGGTAAGCAGTGTGGTGTTCGACGTGCTGTGGCCCAACCGCCTGCGTGCCGGCCTGCGCGCGGCCGATGACGGCAACCTCAGCGACTTCCTTGGCTTCGTCGCCGATGCGATCGGCGGCCGCCTGCACGGCTTTGAAGTGATCGAGCGCACCCAGAGCCGGGTGGTGCAAGGCGCGATCAACTTCGAAGACCTGCGTGCCATGGCCTGGTTCGACGACCCGATCCTGCGCAGCAACAACGGCCAGCTGAAGCTGATCAACCAGCACTTCATGGCGGCCACGTCGCGCTTCCAGGCGCTGCACCACCACATCGACCGTCTGCGCCGCAGCAAGGACGAGGCGTTGCTCGCGGCAATACGGGCAAGCCTGAAGCCGTTGTCGCAGCTGCTGGACGACAGCGCGCTCCGCGATGACGTCCCTGCCCTGGCCAAGGCACTGCAGCATTGGTGTGGACAACTCGACGGCGTGTTTGCCCGCGAAAGGCGCGCATTGCCGATGGACCTGCAACCTGGCTTCGATGCCAGCACCTTGCTGGTGCGTCGCTTCGCCGAAGAGCTGCAGGCCTATCTGGGCGCCAAGGCACGGATGGAAACCGGCAACGGCCGCCTGCGCGTACGCGCGCCGCGCTTGAGCAAAGTGCGCTTCACCCGCGCCAACGACTGGTATGCGATTGCCCTGGCTGGCGTGCGTTGCTTCGTGGTGATGCTGGCCTTGTCGCTGCTGTGGTTGAGCAGCAGCTGGAACCAGGGCGGCCTGGCGGTGTTCGGCATGGCGGCGCTGGTGGCGATGTCTTCGGCTGCACCAGACCCGTTGTGGGTGGTGCGGCGCGCCACCATCGGCCATGTGATCGCCCCGTTCTTCGCGGTGCCTGGCTTCATCGCGATGGCGCTGGCATCGAACTTCCCGATGCTGGTGCTGTTGACCCTGCCGACGATGATCGCCTCGCTGTACATCTCGACCCGGCCGCGCTTCGCGGTGACCGGCATGGCCTTGAACGTCGGCATCCTGGTCTCGTGGAACATGGGCCCGCATTTCCATCCCAGCGCACAGACCTATCTGGACAATTCGCTGACGCTGGCAGTTGGCGCCTTCATCGCCACCGGTGTGTTCATGCTGGTGCCGGGCCTGCCTGGCAGCAAACAACGCCAGCGACGCCTGCTGGAACGTCTGCGTGCGCAGGTGCAGTTGGCGGTAAGCGCGCCCTTGCCCGGCCTGCTGCCGAAGTTCGAAAGCGTCAGCCGCGAGCTGTTCCAGCAGGTGGCCAGCCGCACCACGCCGGGCAGCCGGCCGTCACGGCAGTTGTTCGAGTGGGCCTTGCTGGTGCACGAAGCCGGCCACTGCGCGATCGACCTGCGCCACGACCTGGCCGAGCAGGCTTTGCCCCCCACGCTGCGTGTGCGGATCGAACAGGCGTTGGCACAACTCGGCCAGCTCTACCGCCAACCACAAGCGCGCACCCTGCGTGATGCCAAGGCCAGCGTGCATGCCGCACTGGATGAACTGGCCGGCCCACAACCGCAGGCACTGCGCGCAGTGCGCGATCACCTGTACCTGCTGCGGATGAGCCTGGACGACAGCGCCTCGGTGCTGGCCGCCTATGTGCAGCGCTCGCGCCGCCAGCAACGCCTGAAGGAGGCCCGCCATGCCGTTTGAAGTATCCATCGGCGACATCTATTTCCCCGGCGCACTGGTGCTGGTGGTGCTGTTGCTGCCGGTGTTCGGCCTGCTGGATTACGGCCTGGGCCGGGTTGGCCTGTACCGCCGCGCGCTGCACCCCTCGCTGGTGCGCGTTGCCTTGTTTGCCAGCATTTACTGCATGGCCCTGTTGTTGTTCCTGCCGCATTTTTCCTGATCGAGGATGTACCGATGAAAACCGCCAGCCTGATACGAGGCGGTGTCACCATGGTGGTGGTACTGCTGGCTGCAGTGCTTGCCTACGTGGTCTGGCACCAATACATGCTTACGCCGTGGACGCGCGACGCGCGGCTGCGCGCGGAGGTGGTGCGCATAGCGCCGGATGTATCCGGCCTGGTCACCGAAGTCGCTGTGCACGACAACCAGCTGGTCAAGCAAGGCCAGCTGCTGTTCGTCATCGACCGCGACCGCTATGCACTGGCGGTCGCCAAGGCCGAAGCCGATCTGCAGGCGGCCGAAGCCGCTGCGCGCGCTGCCGGTGCCTCGATCTCGGCGGCAAGCGCCGGTGCCAGCGCCAGCCAGGCCGAGTTCCGGATGCGCCAGGAACAGGCACAGCGTCGCGCCCAGCTCGACGGCATCGTTTCACGCGAATCGCAGGCCGATGCCCGTGCCGTGGCGCAGGCTGCTCAGGCCAGCTGGAAGCAGGCACAGGCCAGCGCGCATGCCGCCAGCGCCAGCAGCCAACAGGCCAGTGCCGCCCTGCAACAGGCGCGGGTGACGTTGCAGCAGGCGCAGCTTGAACTGGCACGCACCGAAGTGCGCGCAAGCGCCGACGGCACCATCACCAACCTCGACGTACGCGTGGGCGACTACGCCGCCGCCGGTCAGGCGCGGATGGCACTGGTCGCCAGCGAAGGCATGTGGGTCTACGGCTACTTCGAGGAAACCAAGCTCCCCAATATCCATCGCGGCGACCTTGTGGATATCCGCCTGATGGCCGGTGGCGTGCACCTGCAGGGCAAGGTCGAAGGCATTGCCACCGGCATCGCCGATGCGGCAGGCCCCACCAGCAGCAACCTGCTGGCCGAGGTCGAACCGACCTTCAACTGGGTGCGGCTGGCGCAGCGCGTGCCGGTGCGGGTCAGCATCGATCCGCAGTCGGTACCGGCCGATGCTGTGCTCAGCGCCGGCATGAGCGCTACTTTGGTGATCAAGCCCAAGGCTGGCTGAAGCAGGCGTCAGGTGAATACGGCTTGTCGCACATCCTGCGACAAGCCGGCGTTAGGGTAGGCGCATGCCTACCCCGATCAAGGGCCGCGGTGCCAGCACCTATCTGCCCGGCCGTTTCGAAACCCAGACCAGCGAAGCCGTCGATGACGGCTGGGCGGTCGATGAGAGCGAGGAATTCGCCGCCGCGAGGCTGCGTACCGACGTGCGCCCGGAAACCGCGCGCAGCATCATCAGCCGTAACAACTCGCCGGACGTGGGCTTCAGCCAATCGGTCAATCCGTATCGCGGCTGTGAGCACGGTATCAATACCCCCTGATTGTTCAATGAGCAAATGCCTATAGATCAATCAGTTAAGGCGGAAATAGTGAACACATCAGCTGGACAGAAATGCGTGCAAAGCGCCGGCCAAGTCGTCGTTCCCGGACGAGTTAGTCAACGCTCGTGTATTGCAAAGTGACTTAGAGCCCTGCGGCGAGTAACAAGGCAGACATCGACGTGCCCAACCCATCGGCCACGCGCTCCAACGTGGCGAGAGTGACGTTCTTCTCGCCGCGTTCGATCTTGCTGTAGTAGGCGCGATGCATCTCGATGTGGTCCGCAAAGGCTTCTTGACTGAGCCCAAGAGCAACGCGATGCGCACGGATCACATCTGCAAGTTTTGCTTGATTCGTATGCTCGACCATACGAAGAAGCTTGTGGTTCCAGTACTTTAAAGACTACGCCTCTAAAGGTAGTCTATTTATAAGTACTGGACGTCTCTCTCATGAACTTTTACCTCGTATGTCCGGAACTGGAGTTCACTCTTGAACTTCCCTTCTCTCCCCTGGGCAGGGAGCAAGTCGTCAGGCAAGTGCGTCGAATGCAGGAAGAGGAGGGGCAGGCCAGAAGCTTCGAGTACCGCCTAGCAGAAGAGCTGTCAAAGCTCATCCCTCAACTCACCGATTGGGATATCAAGCCGCCCACCGGTGCACAGATGGCGTACGCGACTTCGCTATGCGCACAGCTGGGCATTCCCCTGCCCGCAGCAACACGCCGATCGCGTGCATTGATGCAAACCTTCCTGGCCGAAGCGAAGGCACTCGCCGGCGAACGCTCCCAATGAAGGTCTACCGCAAATCATAGCTGTGGATAAGCCTGGGTAGAACGTTCTATATAGATGCCCGGACGGCCTACAGCTAACTGAATCTCTGGGTATTGCGGTGGCTGTGGTTAGCAATAATACTAACCGCCTGTCCTTCCCGGGTTGGCGCTATGGAACAGGATGCCCGAAAGGCACAAGTTCCCATCAAAGGCAGAGGTGCCGCATCGCGCGTCCCAAGCCGCTTCGATACCACAGCAACCGTGGGGGTCGATGATGGGTGGGAGTCCGTCTATCAGGGGATGGAAGACGAGGCGCGATTGCGCACTCAGGTACAGGAAGAGCGAGCGCGGACGGTCATCAGCCGCAACTCGTCACCTGACGTCGGCTTCAGCGCATCGGTCAATCCGTACCGCGGGTGCGAGCATGGGTGCGTCTATTGCTTTGCACGCCCTTCTCATTCCTATCTCAGCCTCTCACCTGGCTTGGACTTCGAGACTCGCCTCTTTGCAAAGACGAACGCGCCTGAACGACTCAGTGCAGAGATCAGCAAGTCGAACTATAAGTGCGCCCCGATTGCGTTGGGGATCAACACCGACGGCTATCAGCCGATTGAAAGGAACTACCAAATTACACGCCAATGCCTAGAGGTGCTTGCTGAGGCAAAGCATCCGGTGAGCTTCGTCACCAAGAGCGCCTTGATCACCAAGGACATCGACTTGCTGGCCTCGATGGCCAAAGATCGGCTGGTAACGGTCTACTTCTCAGTCACCACGCTCGATAGGAAGCTATCGGCAAAACTCGAGCCGCGAGCCGCCGCTCCCCACGCCAGGCTGCGAGCAATGAAGCAGCTGCAGGAGGCAGGAGTGCCGGTAGGCGTCCTTATCGCGCCCGTCATCCCCATGATCACCGACCAGGATCTGGAAGCTATCCTTCAGGCCGCCTACGAGCACGGCGCGAGGGCTGCAGGCTACGTGCTTCTCAGGCTGCCCAACGAGATCAAGGACATCTGGAGAGAGTGGCTCGAGCTGCACTACCCGGATCGAGCCCAGCACGTGCTTAGCCTGATGCGGCAGATGCATGGTGGAAAGGAGTACGACGCCAGCTTCGGCACCAGGATGTCCGGGACGGGCCCGGTGGCCGACCTGATCCGCAAACGGTTTGAGAAGAAGCATCGTGAGCTCGGATTCACCAGGCTGCCGGCGCTGGCCACCCATCTCTTCCAACCCCCTCAGGAAAAGTCTCCCCAGGGGCAGCTCTTCTAGATCTGAGACATTCGGTATGAAGCCCTCAATCTGTAGCATCCGGCTCAGAGCCGCTGCCGCGAGCTTCAAAGCGGTCTTTGAATAATGGGACCAGGCAAAGATGCCACATCAGCCAGCAAGCATAGATGGAATCGCCGGAGTAGGCTTGGCCATCGCTTGTCGTTCCGTGCGCGATG
Organism: Stenotrophomonas sp. STEN022; assembly: GCF_056760155.1. Classification (NCBI taxonomy): domain Bacteria; kingdom Pseudomonadati; phylum Pseudomonadota; class Gammaproteobacteria; order Lysobacterales; family Lysobacteraceae; genus Stenotrophomonas; species Stenotrophomonas sp. STEN022. The sequence continues at coordinate 22,020 of NZ_JBRREG010000013.1, read as the reverse complement.
GCGTGACGAAGCCCCGGGCCGGAGCGAGTAAGGAACACTCGCTCAATGTCATCAATCACGGACGCGCTGAAGATGGCCTCCAGCTCACCGCGATGATTCTTGTACAACTGCGTAATGCTCATGTCCTCTTGGGTTCCAGAATCCTCATCGTGACGAACAACATCGACGTCATGTCCTTTCAGGACATAGATCAGCGAGGCCTCCAGCAACGGAGTCAGGATGAATAAGGCCGACGTCATATCACCATGCAGAAACGCCAGAATGCCCTTGGAAAAGGTCTCCGTGAGATCAGGAGGAACGAATGGGCTTTTCCGGCAGAGAGGGAAGACCTCGTCCAGTGATACTGAGTGCTTGCTGGCCAACTGGTATACAACGACAGCGATCCGGCCCCGCACTACGGTCTCTCGATAGATCCCCTCCTGCCTCGCGATAGCATGCTCCAAAGCGGCAGGATCAATGTTTCGCATGTCCGTTCCCGGAGAACGGAATCGAACATGGCCATCGGAATCGTGCTGCTGAACACCGAACAATGAACCTAGTGGATGCTTGCGCATCCCCTCTATTGCCTCTTCCTCAATGACCGAAGTTGGCCGGGGCCGGTGGATAGCAGCAAGCAAGAAGAGAGCCTCCTCAATCGAGAGTCCCTGAGTCCGATCTTTCACAGCATTGACCAACTCGCTCAGATCAAACGAGTACTCGAATGTACCGAACTCATCCTCGGCAGCGGACTGAAGCCGAATCAACTCTATGCGAAGCTCGCGCTTGGAGGCCTTGGCATCAGGCGAGGACAGACCCCGAAGCAAGTCAATGGCCTGCTGTACGAAGTGTGACCCACTCAAATTTCCGCCCAGTGCCTTTCCATGCTCTGCCATACGGCAGCTTGCTTCAATCATGCATCTCTCGTAGTTGACATTGTCCTGTGCACGGCGCCACGCGCGACCCGCACCGACAAGCGCGTCGCAAAAAAAATGAGGGTCAGTTCCAGAAGTAAACCCGCGTGCGGCTACCTCCATACGAGGTGCACAACGCTCCGGCAGATCCAACTGATAGTCCAAGGCCAGATTCATCATGGCCAGCAGTCCTTGGCTATCGCCCTCAGTCTCAAACTGATCGGCGGACGCCAAGCACAAAGCCTTCAGCGCCATGAGATCGGAGTCGTCCTCGCGCAGGCGCAGCAGGTCACAGATCTGGAGCCCTCTGCGAAGCGCCCTCGTGAGCTCGCTAATGGGACGATGATCGGAATCGTAATCCCGATGCCTAAGCTCTCGCGTAAGCATCCCATCTGCTACCCGAGCATAGGCAAGCACGGCTCCTCTACCAGCATCAACACGGCTCCGCTCAACCAGCCAGGCAAGATCGAAAAGCCGAGCGCAAATAACAGGATTGGGCGAACGTCTCCCCAACTCGTCCAGCACTGCGCCACAGCCTCTCCAATCCGATCCAACAGCTGTCCGCCGATCACCGAACTCCATCATTGCGCTGTAAGGCGCCTTGGGTAGGTCCAACCTTTGGTGGAGCTGCAAAGCTGAAGCCACCATCCGAAGTACCCGACTTCGCGAAGACGTGTCCTGCTCGTCGGCACTCCTATCCTCCGCTATAAAAAGATCGCCGAGACGATGCGCGGAAGCCTCGCTGGCGAGAAGCTCAGGATCACCGACATTGAAATCAAACGCGTTTGCATCCGAAAGCGAAGCTTCCGTCCAGGGGTAATTGACACGGTTCATCAGGCGCATTCCCACCAAGTCAGTATGTAGCGATGACGACACGAAGTCGGCGCTGCGAAGACAAGACAGAACCAACTAACCATAGTTGCTGAACGCGTAGACATGGCCAACCGGAAAACTACATCTACGCTAGTGAACCAGAGGATCTATCCCATCCAAGGAGGGTGGATCCACCAATCCTCCCTCATCGACGTAAGGCAGTCCTTCAGCCTTACAGATCAGGGCCAGCTCTCTTAGAAGCGCGTAGACGGTGGAAAACCTCTCCTCGATGGCAGCAGATTCTCTGGTAAGAGATCTTCCTTCATGCACGATGGAATTGCGAAGCAATACGATCTCAGAGATTGGGACCGCGACGCTGATCGGGACACAGTGTCCGGTTAGCCTGAAGACTCGATCAAGTGTCTTCCTGATTGAGCCATCTGACGCATTGCGCGCAGCTCGGCGAGCCAGCTGGCGATGAAGCTCGGACAACGATGAGGCACCCAGCACCTCACGAAGAGGGACGTATGCCTCCTCCCGCTTTGACGAGCCCGGCATCAGATGGGCGTGAATCGATTGCGGCTTAGCCGTGAAGTAAACAACCAGGAACTCAAGGATGATGTTCTCTATGTATGTTGCGGCCGTGACGACCATCAGTGAAGAATAGTGGTCAATGGCGGAAAGCGCGTCACCGTAGATGGCCTCTCGAATCTGTTCGTCGAGACGATCAGCGTCCAGCGCCACTAGCGAGCCCTTCTTATCTAACGTCTGGACGGAAAAAGACCGCTTGTACTCGGCAACGACTGGCGGATGCTCAGCCAAGTCAACAAGCCTTGAGTACGTGGCTGGGGTGGAAAGGACTCGCCCGTGCCACTTCCCAACGTCAAATGTCATTCAAGATTCCCCAGGTTCCCGGCAATGAGCGTGATTGTGTGCCGCGGCCGAATGGGTTGTCCACCAACCACACCCAAAACAAGCCAAAGCTAGAAATACATGGCGACGCCTAGTAAAGACGATCCTCATGAAAGGGCCTGCTGTTTGCATTATCTCGCGATACACTCTGACGTAGTCGCCCGCTGAACGAACAAGGTTCTCGCTCGACGGATTTGGCTATCCCGCTTCCTCATGACAAGGAGTAGCGCATGCCCAAGCAAGTGAGAGGACTATCAGTCTACAGAAGCACGATTGAGCGGCTGCCGAAGTTTCGGCTGCTCAGTGGACCCCTGACGGATGACCAAGCAGCGACGTTGGGATTCGACCATGTTCCAGTCGCGGGCGTTTCCATCGTCCCTAGCGCCGAGGGTCCCGCAACGTTCTTCAATGCCCGCGGTAAAGTAATCATCAGGAATGACCTTCCGATGATCACTAAGTCTCGATCAATCAACACCTCATGGAAGGACTGGCACGGGCACACCCACCACGGCACTCAGACGAGATCCTATGAAGCCTATCCCCGGGAACACATCCCTCCACCCGGAGAGTTCCTGACCGCTGTCGAGACAAACAGCGGCATCGCGATGGCAACAAGGGTCATTAGCCACACGGAGCCAGAAGAGACCATTGCTAATCTCCTAAACATCTATCTGGAGTGCTTCCCGCGCTTTGAAATCGTTGATCCGAATCTGGCGGTGCCGGTCAGGGTCCAGAAGATGAACTGGCGCATTCTTCCTCCAGGGAAATTCCCGTTTGAAAGAGCGATGCAGGTATTGGACAGCTACCTGGAGCAGTTAACGGACAGCGACCGCGCAGTCGCCAAGAGTCGCATCCGGACCATCACTCGGCAGGAGCCGGACTTCATGGCAATCGGGCTGGGCGGTTTCAGTGAATATATCGTCTTCGGATTCACGCGCCGGCGTAGGTACGTGTTCGAGAGTCCTGAAACAGGCAACGCGACCTACATCTTCAGAAACGAATGGGAGTCGGTGTCTCAACTGACCAAGCGCGAAATTCTTCAGGAGAAGCTGCAGGAGGCGCGGATCATCCACACCTCACGTTGGGCCATCGAGGTGTCGGAAGCAATCCAACGGCAGTAAAGTCGCCGGGGTGGGTAGCTCCAGTCCACGGATGCCAAGCCCATCACCGGTAGGCTCACGCGATAGACAGCTACCCGCCGAAGCGGCAATGTAGGCTTAGGAAGCTTAGATAGGGACCCCCCGTGAAGCCAACCATCCTGGCGCTGGACCTGGAAGGGACGCTCATCTCCAATGCCGTCAGTCAGATTCCGAGGCCTGGTCTATATCAGTTCCTCGAGCACCTCCGATCGCAGTTCGAAGAGCTCGTCCTGTTCACCACGGTTACAGAGAGTCGCACTCGTACCATTGCGGAACTGCTAGTTAGAGAAGGCTTTGCGCCGGCATGGTTCGCCGAACTCCGGTATATCCATTGGTCTGGAAAGACAAAGGATCTCGCCTACGTCTGCCCTCGCTTGGGAGATGCGCTTCTCCTGGATGACCATGGTGCCTATGTGCATGATGGGCAGGAGAGCCTGTGGGTCGAGATACCGCTGTTTGGTTCCCCGTACTCGTCAGAGGACGACGGGCTGCATATTGCGTCTGCACGGCTGACCGAGCGCTTCATCGAACTGCAGAATGCACATTTCTCTGACGACATGGCCAACAAGCACCCCTCATGAGATGGATGGCTGTGCCATGATCAATCGCGGTGTTCGCCCAGCTGGCCAACTGGCCAGCCACTTGGTTCAGGAGATTGTTCGACTGAACTCATCTAACCGCGCGTGTTCGACTGAGCGGCCGCTCCTGGAATGTGGACGCCATTGAGGAACAGGTCTAGGCGACCACTTCAGACCGGTAGGCTTAAAAGATGTTCGCGGCGCATCCGGCCCCGCTAAGCGTTCAGCCAACGCCCTTGGCCTGGAAGGTGCACAGGAACTGTGGCGCCTCTCCGAGCAGCACGTTTCAACTTACTGAGAGCTACCTCTCGCCGAGCGCGACTGGTACACCCCGGGGCCGCGTGCGGTGGAAGCCTGAATCTGGCAGCTACTCTTGCCGAACGTGGCGGCGCATCTCGCTCGGGGAAATGACGTTACCGGTCGGATCTGCGCACTTCACCCATCATGTCGATCGGTTGATCCTTCACGCGTAGCGTACCAGTAGGCTCACGATCACGCGCAAACCACTGAATTAAAGAGAGTAAAAATCAGATCTGATTCTCATTCCATTTGTTAATGTACCGTAAGGCTCACGGCCAAAAAGATCTTTCGCATACCTGATAGCTTTCGGCGCCATGGCCTACGACGTCGAGATATGCACTGCGAATGCGATCGCTCCAGAAGCGACAGTGACAACGCATGCGCAAGGCGTACCCTTGCCCAAGGGCTTCTGCTTTCTGATCAGTAGGTCGGATGGAACACTAGTTCAGCCCGCTTTTGAGTTCTTTGCAGATTCCCATCTAACCATCGGCCCAACGCCAAAGCTTGCCTGCAGCAAGAACACGACAGCAGCAATCGCGGCTGACCTCACCGACTTTCACCACTTTCTCGACGCAAGAAAAAAGCGCGTCTCGGACGTAGATGAGGATCTCCTCAACGCTTACGCGGACACCTTGATGGACCTGGACTCCGCGGTGACCCTTAAAAAGTTTGCCGCCGCGACTATCCATCGAAGATGGTCGACCGTGACCAAGCTAGTCGCCTTCTGCGTGAAACGAGGCTACCTGAGGAAGCCGCCAGCGCTGCTGAGCAAGCAGACAAAGCGAGGAACTGTTCAAGTTCTCGACGTGGGCGTACATCTGCCCGGGCTGAACGACGCTGACGCACTCATTACTGCGCTCAATCCCCAGACCGTCGTGGGCATTCTTGACGAACTAGGTCCCAACCCCGTGGTCGAACGACACGGTCTCATTGAACTAGCGCTCGTAACCACTGCGCAGCGATTGATGGCTGAGCTGTGCTACCACGCTGGACTGAGGAGGACGGAAGTGTGCGATCTGCAAGCGTCCACAATCCTTATAACCCGTACGGAAGGACGCGATCCCCTCACTGCAGTGGCTGTCCCCGTTGTCGGGAAAGGCAACAAGAAGCGCAATGTTCCCGTTCCAGTATGGCTACTAGAGGCGCTAAAGCGCTACGCCAAAGGTACTCGGCAGCACCTCATTGACCTTCGACTGTTGCACCACAATTCCAAGGATCATGGCGTCCTATTCGTCCTCAACACAAACAACCGCAAGCATGCGGGAAACCCGATAACGCCACAGACGTTCGACCGCCATTTCGCCATCGCCAAGGACAGGCTGCTCAAACGGCTTTCCAAAGAGCCCGATTTGGCTCGCTACGAATCAGCGCAGCGGGAGCGGATAACCATTCACGCCCTTCGACACACCTTCGCTTTGTACACGTACATGGAGAAGCGCGCAAACGGTGACATGGATGCGATCAAGTATGTTCAGTCTGTACTGGGACACACTCTCAGGGATACGACCGAGTCAATCTACTTGAGAAGCGCGAACGCCTTCGAGAGCGAAACCAGAGAGTCCATCAGGCTGCATATTGAAGGTCAACCCTTTATGCGAGTTGGCGTATCGGCCTAACGAGCTGGAGCGAGCAGCTTCAACGTTAAGGCATATGCATGACGTCGCATGTGCCCGACCCGCCTCCCAAACCAGACTTAACATGGAGTGGAGCATAACGTGGCAGGAACAAGGACCGCCCAACTGCGGCACGCCGCGGGAGTTGAGGACAAGGCAACCTCAAAGAAGAAGTGGGATGTCCACGAAAGGGCTGATCGCCTGGAAGTGGCGTTCAGGCGCGTCGGAGGCCAACGCGACAACATCGTTAACCTCAGCCGGTGGAAGAGCATTGGTGCAGCGGCACCGGTCTTTGCCGAGGCATTCTGCCGGGCCAACAGAAATAGCAGGGAGACGAGTAGATGCGCTTCAGCTAACAACATCCTGAGTGGCCTGGTGCGGTACCTAGCCGCTAAAGGGGTGGAGATAAACGGCCCAGACGACGTTCCGATGGACCTTGGCGAATCATTTCTAACGTATCTAAAAGGAAGGGATGCCACGAACCCGATCGTGCTTTCGGTGCAGACCCAGCGGCACTACTACGGGAACTTCAAAAAGGTGGTCCTTGCGCTGCACGAGATGGATCCACGGTGGCGGGTGATCCGCATTCCCCCAAAGCCATTCGCAGGCCTACCACGGAAGAGCAAGCCGAAAGAGCTGAACCGTGCGGCTTGGGCCAACGTCATGCGAGCGGCAGTCGAGGAATGCATGTCGACAATGGACGAAGTGTGGCCGCTTCTAGATAGGCTCCATTGTGCTATTGCTCAGAAGAAAAAGGGCGACGCTGTATCGCTAAGCGACCCGGCAGACGCGATCGCCCAGATCTTGGCAAACTTTGACGGTCACTTTCCTCGCCAAGCGGAGGTTCGCAAGCTTCCAGGCGTAGGGAAGATTCGCGAAATCGAGTACTTCCGTCTGAGGAGATTAGCGCACCCCATAGGTGGGGATCTGATTCCATTCTTCCTCGTACTGGCCTTGCACTCGGGGTTCAACGAGCAGCCACTTCGAACACTCACTCTGGATGGCATATCAGAGCACTACCCGCTTGGACGGAAAAGAATCGTAATCAAGTCCTCCAAGCACAGGGCTGGCAGGTCCGATCAGGGCGCGCCACAGCGAGCAGCCTTCCCCGCCAGCGATCACCCGCTAGCGCCGGAAAGATTGATCAGTTTCGTCATTGCTTGGACCAGGCGAATCAGAGACTACGCTGATGGCGAGCTTGCCAATGACTTCTTCCTACACGCCGTATCCGAAGGTGGGCGGAACAAGCGCCGAGGAATGCATATCGACTCCTACTCAGCCAGAACCGACGACGTGAACACGCGCGTCACCGGCTATATCACGTTGTTCTGCAAACGTCGGGGGCTTAAGTACTCCGGCTCCCGCGCAAACAGGCTTGCATTCTCCGAAGCTGTTGACTGGTTGACAGACGGTGACGTTTTCGAGCTTCGGGCAATGCTCGGCCATCGGTTGCTTTCAACGGCTCAAGACAGCTATCAGACCACCACGATGCAACATCGACAGAAGGAACAGCTCGCAGGTGCCATGACGGCGCAGGAGCGCTGGGTGACTTCAAATGGAAAGATCGATACGCGCTCCACCCGAAGTGACCGCGAGCGAACGGCGGCCACGCCGGGCTTCTCCTGTGCTGACCCGTATCAGAGTCCCCAACCGGGGCAGCGCCACGGAAAGCTCTGCAATAGCTATGGGGTCTGTCCTGCCTGCCCGCTCGCAGCGGCAGACTCAAACGAAGCCTACGCACTCGTCCGCTTCCTTCAGCTGCAGGAGCTATACGAAGAAGCTAGGGCAGAGCTCGGCATCGAGATCTGGAGGCGCAAGTTCGAGGACGCATACCTGACTCTCCGCGACTCATGGATTCCCGCAGTGAGCACGGCTGCGAACAGAGCCTCAGCAACGATGATCATGCTGACGCGCTTGCCCGGACTTGAATAGTTCCTCCAGCACCCTCAGCAGAACCCCAATACTGGAGATAGCTCCATGCCTGCAACAAGAAAGCTCGAAGCAGCACTGACCGCGAACCTGCATCCCGCGTTCCAAGTCGACTACGACAGCAATGTATGGACCTTCATACAGACCACGGTCGGCCAACAGAAGGAGTTCATCACAGTTGATTGGGCAATCCCGGTTGCGCGGGGAGAACTGCTCACAGACTACAAACACAGAGGGCTGCTCGCTGAACTGAAGTGCTACCTCATGACCGCCATCATCGAGGACACGGTGCGCATGATGGCGGGGTCTATCCCAGCTACTTACATGGGCTTGAGGGAACTGGTGAAGTTCATGGGAGAGCGGCGCATCATCTCCCTCTTCGATATCTCCACGGAAGTGAGTTGGGAGTACGTCGAAAATCTCGAAGAGCAGTACACGACGGCGGGAGGGGATGTTGGTCGAGACAGAGCGTGGACACATGCCACCGCTTACAAGCTGATCCACCCACTTACACAAATCTACGAGATCGCCGGTAGCCTGCGCGCGCGGGGCGGGCAAGCGCCACGCGAAGCGCCATTTGATGGAAGAAGGACGTATGACGTCGTGACCGGGCCGCTCGGGCTCGCTCGAGCGGGTGGATTGATGCCTGTGCCGGACGAGGTTTCAGTACCGACCCTCTCTTACGCATATGAATGGATCGACCACGGCTCGGAGGATGTGATCAGACTTCAGGCTCAAGTCATCCCGATGCTCATCAGCGCAAGAAGCGTCACGGGAGCGAGACGATTAGGGCATCTTCGTGAGATCAAACGGCACATCGAGGAGTTCCGAATGAGTCCGATCCCAGGAACCGAAACGCCTTGGCATGAGCCATTGATCGCCACGGATCGGACTGATGAGGCTGGGGATGAGCGTGAGATCAGCGGACTTCAGAGCCTCAGACGCCTGATTCTGATGACCCAGAGCGCGTGCAGTGCGTTGTTGCAAGGGTGCACTGGGATTAGAGCTCATGAACTGATAGGTCTCTCTCTTGACCATGATCCGACCCTACAGCATGGTGTGGTCAGGTCCGTGGCTTCTCTAGACGGACTGATGGAGATCTTCTCCATCTGTGGCATCTCCGCCAAGAGAGAAGCCACCCGCCATGAGTGGACTGCTGGGTTGCGTCCGTTGGGCACCAATCACCAGCCGCTTGCGTTGAAAGCCATCGATGTGTTGGTGCGGTTGATGGAGCCTTGGCGAGCGCTCTCGGGCACTAGGACTCTGATGCTCAGCTTCTCGCACGCCAAGTCTCTCCCAGTGACTGCCGATGGAGTTGGGCGGATGACGGCTTCCAGGAACTCGATACTCCAGCGAGAGTTCGCAGTCGAAGCTCTCATGAACAAGCGTGGAATCGACGTGGAACAGGCGAGGTACGAGGTAAGGTCCCTACGTCCGCAGCGATGGCGGATAACGTTCGCGCACTACGTCTTCCGATCCAAGCCGGAACTGATGCCCGCGCTGCGGACGCACTTTCGCCACATGAGCGAGCAGATCACTGATCAGGGCTACATTGGAAACGATGCAGCGCTGCTCGAGAATCTGGAAGGAGAGAGAGTCATGGAGACCTCTCGGTTCCTCGTTCAAATCACGCTTGGCAAGCCGATCGGAGGCGGACCGGCACAGAGACTTCTCATGCAGCATGCCAAATCAATGGCCAAGGCACTGTCCGGGATGGACGGAGAGACGCTGATCGATAAGGCCGTAACATACGTGAAGCTCACCGACCTACGGATATGGACCGGGACTTACGCGAGTTGCCTCATTGATATGTTGCCTGACAGTTCTAGCTGCAATCCAGAGGCAAGTCTGCTCACCATTCGCGCTGCCCCGAACTTCGGGGTACGGTCGCCCGGGCTGTGCGCGGGATGCAAGTGCTGCATCATCCTGCCAGAGCACAGGGATTTTTGGGAGGACCGCCTCCTGAGGAATCAGGCCATTGTCCAGGAAGAGCGGAATAACTCCATAGATCAGCCTTCCAAAATTGCTATGAGCCGTGTCTCTCAAAGTCGAGCAGTTCTGAAGATGATATCTAACGCTATCGAGGACGCTTCCGATCGTTCCGGCGGAAGTTGACGACGTTGGCTCCATCGTCCCTGTTGGCACTTCGCTTCTGAAGCCGGGACACTGCAAGCTGAAGAGAGGCGTTGTGGATGTTTGTCTTGTACAGAAGGGCCTTCAACCTCGCATTCTCAGCCCTTAGCTTGGCGAGCTCTTCAGTCACTGAGCCTCGCTTCTCCTCCTCAGCTAGCTCCTGAATTTTGAGCCAGACATGCCCCAGTCGAGCGTGTCTTGACCCAAAGCTTCCTCTATTCACCCCTGCCTCGGCCGCGACTGAGGTGGGTGTGATGATCCGATGACCAGCAGCCATCTTTGCTTTCAGCAGTTCATTGGTAGGGCGTCGCTTCACTAGGCGGTCAAGAGCGGCCAATGCCTTGTCCTCTACGGAGTTGGGTCTGCTCATGCTGCCTTCCGCTGATGAGTCGTTAGTCATTAGATGGCTTACGTGGTAAGGGCCGCAAGCTCGGTAAGTGGCTCCGAAGTATCGCATTCCCAGCGGGGAAACCTGGACAGGCCGCAACTTCGCCTCAAGGCCTTCACGTTATGGGCCAAGTCAGTCGAGCGCAAGGCATACGATAAGGCCAACCCCAGTACGAAGGAATGGCCGCCAGAAGCGGCGAACTGAGCCATCGAGCTGAGATACAACGATTGGTATCGGGAGCTGGCGGGGTGGTGCCACGTCGGCCTCCACTCCGTTCGTTGGGTGGGTCCAGCAGAACGCGGTCCTTCGCTAAGGTCCGCTCTTGGCCGCAGGGCGTCATGCGACCCCAAGTGGACATTCGCAAGTTGCTTACCGGGGTCCGGCATTTCACTGCTTGTTGATCTAGCCCCGGACCCCTAAGGTCGAGCCGAAACGGTGGGCTGCTGCTCCGACCGGCCGCTGTGCATAAGGTGCGTAACCGGACGCTAGGGTCGTCGCTTACCAGGAGGGAACCTTCAACTGGTCTGATCACTTCCCGTAGTTCTGGATCAAGGTTGGCCACCCGCGAACGAAGTTCTCTTGCGCGGGCGTCTCGATTGCCCCTGGACGCACTTGCCGGGTCATCTCCATAGCATCGTCTCCATCCTGCGCTGTTCCGGTATCCAGGAGAAGCATTGAGGCGACCGTTCCAGCGCGCCCCAGTCCCCCCTTGCAATGGACAACGACCCTCTTCCCTGCAAGTAGTTCCCGGGACAGAAAATTCCCAAGCGTTTTCCATTCGTCAAGTAGGCGTGCGTCGGGGGCAGCACCATCTACTATCGGCAAGCCGCGCCAAACCAGTCCGTGGGCTGCTGCACGCTCTGGCAGCGGCTGGATTCGAAGCTCCTCATACTCCCACGGTTCGATCAGCGTGATGACGTAGTCCGCGCCCCATGCGCGGATCGCGGCGAGGTCTGTGTCGATATCCCGGGCCCAGCTACCGGTCAGCGCAACTTCCTGAAACTTGCCGGGTGCGAACGTAATTCCGATCGCACCGCCCTGTGTGCCTACGGCCAACTCCGCAATGCGGATCGGGTGCGACAAACTTGTCCTGACCATATATGTCTCCTGCATCTGGAGGAGAGGTAATTCTAGTTCGAACGAGCCCTCAAGACTCGAAGATGGCCTCTCATGAAGAGCTTTGGCCCACGTGTCACCGAAGGTGCTCAGCATAATCCGCAGGCTGGCTACATCGTGGAAATCAGGATCCGCGATATCACTGCGTACCAGCAGGCTCACACCCCCGCATGTCGCTGGGCGTACCAGTAGGCTCACGATGTAGACACGAGGAATTTTTAGGAGCAATGTCAGCACCCGACACAGCTTGCTGAGGCAACTATTTAGGTGCTTGTAACGACGCTTCGAGCTTGGAATCTCAGGTGACGCAAGCAGACCTCTGGATTCACGGACATGTTCAAGACTCGGTCGATTACCAGATAGGGCGCGGAAGGATTGTCTGCGATCCCCGAGCCTACCTGGTGCGACAAGGGGAACAAGGCTTTAGGCCCGAAAAGCCGAGTTTCGACCCCAACTTTTATCATTGAGGTTTAGCCTCAAATTGTTCTCGGTCATCCAGCCGCCGCGCAGGGCGGAGGAAAGCTCCCCCCAAGGTGCTCATGCGCACTTGCCCTGCGGAACAAGATCAGACCACTGCCAAACGCCTGCATCAGAACTGATAAGAACGCCCATGGCACTCAAAGATAGGAAGCTTCTGGTACTTGACCTTGATGAAACGCTCGTCTACTCGACTGAGCGATCGTTGGATCGTCCTGCGGATCTGAGCGTTGTTGGGTATCACGTCTACAAACGCCCCCATCTCGACGCATTTTTGGACTTCGCCTTCTCAAGGTTCAGGGTCGGCGTCTGGACATCATCTGGGCAGCTCTACGCCGAACCACTGGTTGCACAGCTGATGCCGAACCGTCCTGTCGAGTTCGTCTGGTCGTCCGGCAGGTGCAGCTTGGTGAGGGATTGGGAAGAAGGCGGTTACTCAACCCAGAAGCGGCTCGCGAAGCTGAAGAAGCATGGATTCCAGCTGGAACAGATCATCGGAATTGATGACACAGCCAGCAAGTACGCTCGGAACTACGGAAACTTGGTTCTGGCTCAGGAGTTCACCGGCGATTTGTCAGACGATGAGTTGCTACATCTAATCCAGTATTTGGACATGCTCGAAGCAGAACCAAACATCCGCGCAGTCGAGAAGCGCAGATGGCGGGATCGACTGTACCAGCAGGAGGATCAGCAGCCTGGGTCGTTCAAGGCGTGAGATCTGTGAAGTTTTGGTCACAGCCACTGGTAATCCCCCCGCTTTTAGCGGTCGCCAAAAGTGGAACTACGCTGCCAGCGCAAGCTTCTGCATTGGCGTGATGCCGCCGAGCGCCATGTTTGGGCGCTCGTGGTTGTAAGTCAATAGCCAACGAGTGGCGATGTCCTGGCCCTGTTCGATGTCATTGAACAGATTGCTGGCAAGCCAAGCGTAACGCACGGTCCGGTTGTAGCGCTCGATGTAGGCGTTCTGCTGAGGATTGCCTGGCGGGATGTAGAGCAGTGCAATGTCTTGCCGCTCGGCCCATGCTTGCAGCGCTCCGCTGATGTACTCGGGCCCGTTGTCGCAGCGTATGGCGCGGGGCTTTCCGCGCCATTGAATGACCTGTTCCAAGCTGCGGATGACGCGCGCCGCAGGCAAGGAGATGTCGACCTCCATCGCCAGTCCCTGACGGTTGAAGTCATCCAGTACGTTGAGCATCCGGAAGCTGCGTCCATCAGCCAACCGGTCGTGCATGAAATCCATCGACCATGTCTGGTTGACCGCCTCAGGCACCGCCAAAGGCTCCGGCACTTCCCGGACGATGCGCTTGCGCGGCTTGATGCGCAGATTCAGCTCCAAATCGCGATAGATCCGATACACGCGCTTGTGGTTCCAAGCGAAGCCCTTCACGTTGCGTAGGTGCAGCAAGCACATGTAATGACCGGGCCGGTCGGGTGCTATCCAGGTTCAGCCACTTGAGCGCAGTGGCTTGAGTCACGGGGATGGCGTACTCCAGCATGTTGCCGCCCGCGGCAACCTTGGCGCGATAGAAGCCGATCAACCGAGATCGTCGCCAGAAAGTCTAAGCCCGCAGAAAGAAGGCCATGGCCAACCAGGGCTAGTGGATCCCACGCAAGCGGTGGGTTGGAACAGCGCCTTCACATCGAGACGGCACTACTGAAAGAGATTGCCTTGAATCGATTGTGGTGGAAGGGGCTCCCTGACGGGAAAATTACCAGATTCACTCCGCCTGGGTGGGCCGCACTTGGGAAGATTAGTCCGTCGATGGAAACGCCATCGCCTCGGGAAAAAGACTGAGCCACGTACTCACAAACAATCTGCGAGGGGACGTAGTCAATATGTTCTCTGCCATCCTTATCGACAGGCTGTGTGATTGCCGTCACGAAGCCGGCCAAGAACAGCGCCCTGATGCGCTCAGACCTTAGGTCAGTTGCAAAGACAGAGGGCGCTCGGGGAAGCTCCACTAGGTCCACAACGTTAAGCAATCGATCGGTACGGAAGACCGCGGCCGCGGGCAACGTGCCTTCGGGAGCCGTGCCGATCTCCGCAAGGGCGGTTTTCGCATCGAACGCGGCATAGAAGTATGGGATCCCTGCAGGGTTCATACGGCCGGCCGTGGCCCGCTCTTTCGGAGGCGGCCCTAGGGTCGACCCTGATACCTCAATGGATCCGTCAGCCGGGAGATACCTTGCCCTGTAGAGTTCCGTCCCGGTATCGAGCGTCCTGATCAAGGAGCTTATTTCCACACCGACGACGTCCAGCATGTCGGCGACGGGTATCTCCTGCAAGTCCGTATCCGTACGAACGTTTCGGAAGTTGAATCGAGTCTGATGCTTCACCGCATAGGAGAAGCTCTTCCAAGAGTGGAGCATGAGCTCCTCGTCCTGGACATCCGCCCAATGCCCGCGCGCAGCTTCAACCCAGTATCCAGTGACATCAGCCTCGACAATATCCTCACGCAGCGCGTCGGCCGGGTAGAAGCCGAGCACGTCCAGAACATCGTCCGTGTCTAGGGTGGGAACGATCCACCCTCCGTCCATCCAGGGGGTACCCGCATTTGCAGGCTCGGCGTAGTACTTTCCCACCACTTCGTAGAGATGTTCTTGAACGTGTTCGACAGGAAGAACAGGGATGCTGCACTTGTCACAGTAGTCGCACTCGCCTTGGCCAATGTTGGCCTTCGACAGTCGCCAGATATCTGCCTGATTCAGGCAATCCTCGCAGGTGCTCCCCTCGATGGAGCTCCAGCCTCTCTCCTGATCCTCCATCCATTCGTGCTTTGCCCGTCCCATTGTCACGCCCCCGAGCAACCCATGCTGGCGCAAGTATAGCTACGGAGAGCGATGTCTTTGGTCGAGCGCGCTTCCCGAACATCACTTCTCCGCGGCCGGTCCTTGGGGCGGCTTCCAAAAGGGCCGCCAGATCCAACGCCGGTCCCAGGCACTGGGTAGCCGCTACTCATATCGGAGGCAATTCAGTTCTGGAGGGCAAGCCCAGGGCGCCTAAGTGCTTAAAACACAGAGGGGGCAGCTAGGGGCTTGGTATGCGCAATCTAACTGCCAGTCGCGCAATTTATGAACCAGTCGCGTTAAATGTGACTCGTGACAGCATTCGAGCGCATCCTGGCCACGGCGGCACGGAGCGTTGCAGGCAGGTTCGGCTGCTCCTGACTAATCTCAAACAGCCCCCGCACAAAGGCATCGTATCGCTCGAATGGGATTTGCTCGCGCCCAGGGGTCGCACAGAGTTCCACCAATTACGCCAACCTATGCTCGGCCCATGCCAGATAGGTCGGTCTCGTACCGGCACGTCCGTTCCCCCCTAAGGCCGCCGCGCAGCGATAACATTGTCGTCGCTTTCGGTAGTCCCGACCGCTCGGCTGTGCGTACCCGAGACGCGCTGCGTTTCGTGCTCGCCAATGCCCCTGCATAGGAACAGGAGGAGTCATTGGCTGCTTAGCTTTGCCAAGCGATCGCACAGCTTCGGTCGACCCCTGAGCTTGCCGGTATTGCCTCAGCTTGAACCATGAGCTCACCCGCCTCATCAGGTGAGCACGGCCGTCATTTCGAGTAACGACCACAGGTTGCCCAGCTCTACCTAGCGGAGTGTCATCGGCGAGTTCGTTGGAAGTAGTCGCCAGCTATCTGAGCCTTGGCTGAGGCCGAAAAGGATCGTGATCATGGGTGCCCAGTCGGTCGGGGGGTCGGCGGGTCAGGACGCCGCAAAGCGCTGCCAAGACTAGTCCAACCGTCTTCAGAACCTATCTCAAAGGGGGCATCATAGGCAGGACCGGCCAGACAATCTAATAAAAACAATAAGTTACGCGACTTCTCGTGAAATCATGCCCGTGGTCGACTGTTCAGAATATTTCTATGTAGGAATGGCATAATTTCCACATAGATCTCCATGGGGAGGTCAGGAGTAGGGCAATGTCATCGCCAACCACCTTCAAATTTGATGAAAAGCTGACCGCCACGCTAGAAGAGCTGAAGACCGCAACTGGTGCCTCAACTAAGGCGGAAATTGTTCGCCGCGCAATCGCTCTCTTGAAGGTCGTACAAGACGCCAAAGAATCCGGCGGAGAAGTCGTTATCCGCACCGATGATGGATCGAATGGAAAGACAGAGCGGCTTATCGTAATGCCGTAATTGGCTGACCCGGGGGGGGCGGAATGAATACTGAAGCACGCGAAGGATTAGCCAACGATGCGGTTTCGATTGCAGAGATGGCGGGCGCGTTGGGAGGTGTCGAGGAGGCACCTCCTATTGAGGAAGGACCGCTCTATCTGACGACCGAGATGGCTCGGGTAGGTGGGGCACAAGAGTTGCATCCCAAAGATCGGGCGCGCCTGGTGATGGCCTACTGGGTACTCGGCGCTGTTTTGTTCCTTATGGTTCTTTCTGCAGTCGCGTATGTAGGCGTCTCATGCAGTCCTTCTGAGGCGGCCAAGGAGGTCTTTGAGTTCGTAAAGGGCTTCGGACCTCCATTGGTGACCCTGGTGCTTGGCTTCTACTTCAGAGACGCATTCTCAGGGTCGGAATCATGACCGCGAGAGTCGACGGACCGGCAGACAAGCTACTTGGGATGACCCTGCTAGGCGAGTGGCTTGTCGTTGAGCGTGTAGTCCGAAACAGCACCCGTAGTGGGGAGCCACGCTCTAGCTGTTACCGAGCAACTAACGCCGAGGGCGCTCAGGCGTTCGTCAAAGCGTTCGACTTCTGGTACGAAGACGTTGCCGGCGACCCGCTGAGCTTGGAGCGCATGGTGCGAGAGTTCAATCACGAACACACGGTCCATAAGATCTGTCGCGACAAGAAGCTGTCACGGGTAACCAGGATCTTCGACGCGTCCAAAGTCATCGTCGAAGGGTTCGCGGTGCACTTTCTAGTGTGCGAATACGCACCAAAGTCCTTCGCGGACGCGCTGCCGCCAGGTGACAGCACTGTACCGGCGTGGGAAAGGCTATCTGCCTTGCATAAGGTTGCGGCCGGCCTGGCCCAGCTCCACGGCCTGGACGTTGCGCACCAGGACATCAAACCGACGAACGCGGTTAGTTTTGCATGTGGAAGCGTCAAGGTCACTGACTTGGGCAGTAGTTCCTGCCGCTCAATTCCGCCCGCCCCACATGATGATTTCAGTTTCTGCGGTCAGCCGAACTATGCCCCGTATGAGCTCCTGTACGACCAGGTCGGACCTTGGGTCCAACGCAGATTCGGTTGCGACATGTTCTTACTCGGAAATCTCGCGTACACATCCTTTACAGGATATTCGCTGACAGCAATGCTGACCGGTAGTCTTCAGGAGTCGCTGCGGCACACTTCTCCGACGGCCGAGTATCAGTTGGCGCTTCCCTACCTTGTCGAGAAGCACCATGAGTGGGCTCCACTATTCCTCGCTCAGGCAGATACCGTGCCCGAGATCATATTGGAAGAACTTACGAGTCTAATCCTTACGACATGCCACCCTGACCCCGCAGAGCGCGGCGTAGCACTGAATGGCAGAAATCCAAAGGTTCAGTACAGCGTCCAGCGCTGCGTCTCGGCGTTCGATCTGATGTCCAGGAAGTGTCGAGTCAGGGCAAGCCATGTCTGAGAATGCAATTGAAGGGGCTCTCCACCAGCGCTTCATGCTGCCACGCTGGCGTTCACCAGAAGAGTCTACTGAGGAGACAAAAGCCTTAAGACCTCGCACGGAGCTACCCAAGCGACAAGGCTGGGTAGATCAGTTGCTTGGCGATTTCGATCGCAATCCTAGTGCGTTCTCAGGCAGGGAGCTCATTGAGACCGCCGAAATAGTCGGTCACCAGCTACCTGAAGATGTGCTTGTAAGAGTTCACGAAGCTGGGGTTCGGCCAGTCAAGACAAGCATGGATGCCGCTACCGGAAATCTTCTAGAAGACATTCCTGCGGATCAAGCCCGCATTGGAGCCTTGCGTGCGACGCTGGCGAAGCAACCGCGACAGGCGCTTGCGTGGACTGAGCTGTCGAGGCACTACCTTGCACAAGGCTCGACCGAAAAGTCTGAGAAGGCAATGCTATGTGCCCTGGACATCGCACCCAGTCACCGCTATGTCCTAAGGTCAGCCGCTCGGTTATTTGCTCATATGGGCGAGCCAGATCATGCGGTCTATGCTCTCAAGAAGAGCGGAAGGGTGCTGCGTGATCCTTGGTTGCTCTCCGCGGAAATCGCACTTCACAGTGTGATGCAGAAGTCGTCATCCAGCATCAAATCCGCCCAGAGCATGCTTGAAGCAAGGGCAGAGGCACCGCGGCATCTGGCAGAACTTGCTGCAGCGATGGGCTCGCTCGAGCACAAGAACGGAAGAAGCAAGCACGCTAAGCGCTTGTTCTCTCAATCGCTTGAGGATCCAAACGAGAACTCGGTAGCACAGGTGCTGCACGTCGCACAAAACGATGTAAGCATCAAAGTACCGGAGCAGCTTCTTAATAGGCCCCACACATTTGAGGCAATGGCTAGGTTCGCGTTTGCCAACGGCCAATACGAGAAATCCCTCCATCAATTCACGCGCTGGCTCATCGATGAACCATTCGACGTAAGGCCTGCAGTCGCGGGTTCGTGCCTGAGCTTTGATATGAACCTCGCGCAGAAGACCATCGACATTGCTGGATTGGGCCTCAGGTGCGATCCGCACAACTCGAATCTGTTCAACAACAGGGCCGTGGCGTACGCTTACTGTGGCCAACTGGACAAGTCTTTTGCGGACATCCAGAATGCGTTGCGCCTAGATAGAAGTAGTCCTCAGCTGCTCGCGACCATCGGCCTCCTCGCGTACAGATCAGGTGCAGACGATCTCGGACTGAGAATGTATAGCACCGCGATTGGGTGGCTGGTGCAGCTGAAAGAGAGAACAGCGGCCATGCGCGCCTACCTTTACTGGCTCCGCGAGAGCGTCCGCACTGGCGCGACAAGTGGCGAGGCTGAGCTCGAATCTGTTCGTACTGCGGTGCTCTCATGGACAAAGCGCGAGCAGGAGTCAGAGGTGCAGGGTCTGATCAAGGCGGTCGAGGACACCATTGAGGGTCGCTGGAAGGGATTGGAACTCATTGATCCTATCGAGACCGGCTACTGCGCATCAGACCTAGAGCAGCTTGAGAGTCGATGCGCAGTTCCAGAAGAGGCACATGCGATCTGCGCTAGGATCTCTGAAAGCAGTGTGCCCAGTGCCGAAGCGGCAGATCGGCACTCCCGATAGCGAGGGACATTTCAGTGCTTTCCCACCGATAGCCCCGACCAGCGTCCGAGCCCATGAGGGTCCGTGGTACGGCCGCCCTGGTCAGCAAGACTCGTAGCCCTACCTAAGTACGAAGTGCCGGATGTTGAAGCGACGCGTAAAGGATAATGGAGCCAGGACATGACTGCGAGCTGGGATGCGCCCCCTAAGCCGACGTCTGAGGAAGCGTTCAACAGCATGATGCTGGGGATTGATCAGCACCTGAACGTACTGGACCTTCACGTCCATCAGCGGCCGTTTCATGCCGTAGCGCTGATCGCCAGGGCATACGGAACGGGTGAGCTGATAAATCTCTTCGATAGGGCGACTAAAGACGTAGACCCCTACTCCGTGTCTGGTCTCATGAACCAAGCTCGGGAATGGTATGACCTCCGCTTCGGAGACGACATCAAGATCCTACCCACCATTGGATACTTCCTGGTGCCGCTGGAGCATCGCGTCTGGAAGGTACGGGCACCTGGTGGATACGGCGATCTAATCCTTGTTTGCGATCGCCAGCTTCAAGCGGGACCGCCGCGAAACGTCATCAGCCGTGCGCCGATTCAGGTAAACATGCTCGACTGCTTTGAGGGAATGACGCAGGCATATGCCACATCGTTGACTGATGACGCCATCGAGAGGATCGAGGAGGCATTCATGATTGGGCTAGATGCACTTTCGCTGCTGGATGTGCTGGCTCATTACGATGAGCCGCTATTCGATCAAGCCAGAGCGGACTACATTCACAGCGTGGAAGCACTGGTGAGCCTCGAGCGAAGCTACGGAAAGTCCCGGCGCGACACGGCAACGAGCGCTGAGAAGGTGATGAAGGGTCTCCTTGCTGTCAGGAAGATACCCTTCAAGCTAAGCCATAACTTGAGCGCGTTGGCGGAGTCACTACGGAAGGAGGCTGGTCTCAACGTCAATGCATCGCTCGCTGCTAAGATCGGCACTGACGCAAGCGTGAGCTACGACAAGCCCGTGACCAAGAGCGAGGCGCTAGAGGCACACACCAATCTCCAGGGATTGCTATCGTCGCTCCTGCCCCAGATCGTACGCGGATAGGACGGGAACTCAGCCTGTCCGCGCCGTGAAGCATCCCGTCATCCGCGAGACGCGAAACATGTACTACTTGTACAAACGCAGCAAGTCCTCCGACAAGATCGAGCAAGGCGCGTTCAATTTCGACCATTATTGAGGCAGGCTAGAAGGAAAGGAGTCGGTGGGGGAGAGGAGTCTTTTCCACATGGCGATCTTCACGTTCAAAGTCAGCGCCTGGTCCCTCTCGGATGCATCGCGCCACCGGTGACCCTCTGTCCAGTGCGTCGGCCCTGTATAGATTCCGAGGCCAGGAGTGGCTGGCCACGGCCATGCTGACCCTAACCTGCCCTGGATTGCCCTGAGCTAGGAGGCGTTGAGCCGTCTCTCCGCGGTTAGTGTCTTTAGGAATTCAGCATTCGAGGGCACCGTAATGAACACATTTCCTCGAACACATATAGTGTTGGTGCTCCTACTGTTTCGCGCGGCCGACGCATGCCTATCTGAACCTGTCGCCGGGGCTGGATTTCGAAACCAAGATCTTCGCCAAGACCAATGCTGCCGACGTGTTGCGGCGCGAGCTGTCCAAGCCCGGCTATGTGCCGCAGCCGATTGCCTTGGGCATCAACACTGATGCGTATCAGCCAATCGAACGCAAGCTGGGCATAACCCGCCAGCTGATCGAGGTGATGCAGGAAACCCGGCATCCGTTCTCGCTGATCACCAAGAACGCGCTGGTCGAGCGCGACATGGATCTGCTCGCGCCCTTGGCCGAGCAGCAACTGGTCAGTGTGCATTTCTCGGTGACCTCACTGGACCCGCATCTGTCGGCCAAGCTCGAGCCGCGCGCATCGGCACCGCATGCACGGCTGCGTGCGATGCGCCGCTTGAGTGATGCCGGCATTCCGGTCGGGGTGATGGTGGCGCCAGTGATTCCGTGGATCAACGACGCCGAGCTGGAATCGGTGCTGGAAGCCTCACGCGATGCCGGCGCCAGCAGCGCCGGTTACGTACTGCTGCGCCTGCCCTACGAAGTTGCCCCGCTGTTCCGCGATTGGCTGGATGCGCATTACCCACAGCGCGCGGAACACGTGATGAGCACCATCAACCAGTTGCGCGGCGGCAAGGACTACGACAGTCAGTTCGGCAAGCGCATGCGTGGCGAGGGTGTGTATGCCGACCTGCTGGCAAACCGTTTCAAGCTGGCCAGCAAGCGACTGGGTTTCAACGCATCGCGCCAGCAGTGGCCGTGGCTGGACTGCAGCAAGTTCATCGCCCCGCTGCCGCCGAAGAAGCCCTCGCTGCAGGGCGAATTGTTCTGAGCCCAACCTGTAATGCCGAGCCATGCTCGGCAGCGCGTCGTATCGGTTGTGGGGGGGGGGGGGGGGGGGGGGGGGCCCCCGCGGGCCGCGCCCCCGCCACCGCACGCGGCCCGCGCACCGCCCCCCCGCACCCGGGGCGGGCC
>NZ_JBRREG010000012.1:0-63175 GCF_056760155.1 Stenotrophomonas sp. STEN022 | reverse complement strand
CCCCCCCCCCCCCCCCCCCCCCCCGCCGGCGGGGCGGCGGGGGGCCGCCCCCCCCCCCCGCCCCCCCCCCCCCCGCCCCCCCCCCCCCCCCCCCCCCCCCCCCCCCCCCCCCCCCCCCCACTACAGGTGTGACTAACGCTTCAGCCGAGCGTGGCTCGGCTCTACAGGTGTGGCCTCAGCCGCCGGGCTTGGCGGTCTCTATGACTACGCCCATCTGCTTGCCGGCTTCGGCCAATTTGACCTTTTTGCCGTCGCTGCGGGCGATCAGGTAATCCGCCGCTACCCAGCCGCTCCTGCCGTCTGCACGTACATTGCACCATTGCAGGTCGGCCAGGCAGCGCTGCACTTCCACCGTGGTGCCCACCGGCAATACCGCCAGGCGCTCGGCACGCTGATCCGGCGCGCTGCGCAGGTTCAGGCCATTGCTGACCTGGGCGGCAGGTTCATTGATGCGCGGTTGGAACCACAGCACGGCGCCGATGATGGCCGCGCAGGCTGCGATGCGGGTGATTAGCCGGGGCATGGCGTCATGCTTGGGGAAGACGTATCCCCAAGCTTGACCCTCATCGCTGCGGCTGACCAGCCCCGGCCGTGGCCACTGTTCAGGCAGTCATGCCGCTATGCCGCAACAAGGCGTCAATCTGCGGTTCACGGCCACGGAAGGCACGGAAGTTTTCGGCCGCACTGCGGCTGCCACCGCGCGACAGCACTTCATCGCGGAAACGCTTGCCGGTCTCGGCCAAGGCACCCGGTGCTTCCTCGAACGCAGCATAGGCGTCGGCGCTTAGCACTTCGGCCCACTTGTAGCTGTAGTAACCAGCCGCATAGCCGCCAGCAAAGATATGGCTGAACTGATTGGCGAAGCGGTTCCAGGCCGGCGGGATGTTCACCGCCACTTCGCCGCGCACGCGTTCCAGCAACTGCAGCACGCTTTCCTGTTCAGGCTGGTACTGGCTGTGCAGCAGCATGTCGAACAGGCCGAATTCCAGCTGGCGCACGGTGAACATGCCGCTCTGGAAATTCTTCGCCGCCAGCATCTTGTCGAACAGTTCGCGCGGCAGCGGCGCGCCGGTATCGACATGCGCCGTCATCGCTTCCACCTGCTCCCACTCCCAGCAGAAGTTCTCCATGAACTGGCTGGGCAGTTCCACGGCATCCCATTCCACGCCATTGATGCCGGCCACCGCCAGCTCGCCAATGCGGGTCAGCAACTGATGCAGACCGTGGCCCATTTCGTGGAAGACGGTTGTGACTTCATCATG
This sequence comes from Stenotrophomonas sp. STEN022, assembly GCF_056760155.1. Taxonomy (NCBI): domain Bacteria; kingdom Pseudomonadati; phylum Pseudomonadota; class Gammaproteobacteria; order Lysobacterales; family Lysobacteraceae; genus Stenotrophomonas; species Stenotrophomonas sp. STEN022. Next base: position 61,913 of record NZ_JBRREG010000012.1, on the reverse strand, counting down.
GCTGAAGGTCGCCGGCTTGCCGTCATTGCCGCGGCCGAAATTGCAGACCAGATATACCAGCGGCGTCTGCACGCCGGCGGCGGTGACGCGACGGTTGCGGCAGTCATCCATCCACGCACCACCGCGCTTGCCTTCACGTGCGTACAGATCCATGTAGAACTGGCCAACCAGCGCGCCATCGGCATCCACCAGTCGATAGAAACGCACGTCTTCGTGCCAGACCGGCGCGCTGTCCTGTTCCACCTTGAGCCCGTACAGACGCTCGATCACACCGAACAGGCCGGCCAGCACCTTGGGCTCGGTGAAGTACTGCTTCACTTCCTGCTCGGAATAGCTGTAACGCGCCTGCTTGAGCTTCTCGGCCACATAGGCGAGATCCCAGGCCTGCAGTTCGTCCATGCCCAGCTCATCGCGGGCGAAGGTTTCCAGCTCGGCGCGGTCGCGCTGCGCATACGGCTTGGCGCGTGCAGCCAGGTCGCGCAGGAAGCTGAGCACCTGCGGTGCGTCGCTGGCCATCTTGGTGGCGATGGAATACTCGGCGTAGCTGTCGAAACCCAGCAATGCGGCCAGTTCGTTGCGAACGGCGAGGATGCGATCGATGTTGCCGGTGTTGTCCAGGGCCGCATCGCCGAACTCCGATGCACGCATCGCATGCGCGCGATACAGCTGCTCGCGCAGCGCGCGGTTGTCGGCATAGGTCTGCACCGGCAGATAGCACGGCATCTGCAGGGTCAGCTTGTACCCTTCGCGGCCATCCTTCTGCGCGGCGGCGCGGGCGCTGGCAATCACGTCATCGGGCAGGCCCAGCAGGTCATCGGCTACATCCACATACAAGGCGAATGCATCACCGGCATCGAGCACGTTCTGCGAGAACTTGGCCTGCAGGCCTGACAGCTCTTCCTGCAACTCGGCGAAACGCGCCTTGCCGGCGTCGTCCAGCTCGGCACCGCCGAGGCGGAAATCACGCAGTGCATTTTCCAGCGCCTTGCGCTGTGCTTCGTCGTAACTGGCCGCTGCCGGCGCGGCGGCCAGCAGCTTGTACTGTGCGTACAGCGCCGGGTTCTGCGCGACCGAGCTGCCGAAGCGGCTGATCTTCGGCAGGTTGGCGTTGTAGACCTCGCGCAGCTCCGGCGTGTTGACCACCGCCTGCAGGTGCGAAACCTGGCCCCAGGCGCGATACAGCCGCTCGGTAGCATCGTCCAGCGGCACCACGAAATTCTCCCAGCTCACCGGCGCCACGGTTTCGGCGGCTATCACCGCCGCTTCGGCCTCGGCCAGCAGCGTATCGATGGCCGGGGTGACGTGTTCAGCGCGGATCGCGTCGAAACGCGGCAGGCCGGAGAAATCGAGCAGGGGATTGGCGGTGTTCACAGTATTCCTTCAAACAGTTCCGGCTGCGCCGGTATCAGACCTGATATGGCGACGCTTCCAGCCAGGCACAAGGCAGGGCGGGCATGCCCTGCCCGGCCACGGCCGTGGCCACCACCGCATCGGCACCGACCACGTCGATGCCCTGCTGGCTGTACCAGTCCGGGTTGTAATAGCTGTGCGCGTAACGCTCACCGGCATCGCAGAGGATGCTGACGATGGAGCCATCACGGCCGGCAGCGCGCATCTGCTGGGCGGCGTACAGCACGCCGATGAAGTTGGTACCGGTGGAGCCGCCAACGCGGCGTCCCAGGGTGGCGCTGACATGGCGCATTGCAGCCAGGCTCAGCGCATCACTCACCTTCACCATCGCATCAACGCAGGTGGGGATGAAGCTGCGCTCCACGCGCGGACGACCAATGCCTTCCACGCGCGAGCCACCTTCGCAGGTCATGTCACGCCAGTCGCGGCCTTCGAGCGCGGCGCAGTAGCCGTCGTAGAAGATCGACACTTCCGGGTCGGCACAGAGGATGCGGGTGTCGTGGCGGCGGTAGCTGACGTAACGGCCCAGCGTGGCGGCGGTGCCGCCGGTGCCGGGGCTGCAGACGATCCATTCCGGCACCGGATGCGGCTCTTCGGCCATCTGCTTGAAGATGGATTCGGCGATGTTGTTGTTGGCACGCCAGTCGGTGGCGCGCTCGGCGTAGGTGAACTGGTCCATGAAATGGCCACCGGTCTCGCGTGCCAGCCGTTCGGATTCGCAGTTCAGGTCGCAGGCGCGTTGCACCAGATGGCAGCGGCCGCCATGGAATTCGATGGCGGCGATCTTCTCCGGCGAGGTGCTGGCCGGGATCACCGCAATGAACGGTAGGCCAAGCAGGCGCGCGAAGTAGGCTTCGGACACCGCAGTGGAGCCGCTGGATGCCTCGATCACCGGGCAACCCTCGCGCAGCCAACCATTGGCCAGCGCGTAGAGGAACAGCGAGCGGGCAAGCCGGTGCTTGAGACTACCGGTCGGGTGACTGGATTCATCCTTCAGATAGACATCGATTCCGGGGAAGCCCGGCAGGTCGACGGGAATCAGATGGGTATCGGCCGAACGGTTGTAGTCGGCTTCAATCTTGTGGATGGCCGCCGCCACCCAATCACGCTGGGACATGGATCGCCACTTCTTGGTGAATGCTGGTGTGGATTCTACTTGGTTGGGTTGTGGGGGGATGGCAACAACTGCAGGAGCGTTACCCCTCCCCAACCCTCCCCTGCGCCTGCGGCGCAAGGGAGGCGAGTTGCGGCCTCCGGTGAGTTGGCCGATGCCCGCGCGTCTACCTCCTCCCTTGCGCCACAGGCGCAGGGGAGGATTGAGGAGGGGTGCTTTGGCTCTGGTTTTTCCCAACCATTCAGCCCAGCCCCCACTCAGGAATGCTATGGTTCAGCCCTGCTTCCCAACCTGAATCCCGTGCCGCGCATCCTGCTGCCCCTGCTGCTATGCCTGACCCTGATCGCTGGTGCGGTCGGTTCGGTGTGGTCTGCGACGGCGATGGCCATGCCGATGCAGGCAATGACGATGGCAATGGAAGCCGGTGACAGCGCGCACGACTGCTGCCACGAGCAGGAAGCCAATCTGCAGTGTGATGGCGGCGACGCCGACAAGGCGCCCTCGCCCTGTGCCAGCGGTGACAGCTGCGACTGTAAGCAGCATTGCAACATGCTGCCCAGCGTCACGATGACGCGGCTTGCACCTATGCGCCATGCATTGGCGCCAATGCCAGCACTCCCCTCTCGCGACGATGTGGCCCCGGGCCAGCTCAACCGCCCTCCCATCGCCTGATTCCCGCGCCTTCTGGCGTCCGCAGATATCTGTGCCAAGGCCATCGCCCTGGTGCACCCTTGATCTGTTCAGGACATGCAGCGACGCATCGTGATGCGGCTGTGTGACCGGGAGTTCCACATGTCTTCTGATTTCCTTTCCGATTCGCGCTCGGTACTGTCGCGACGTCGTTTCGTGCAGGGCCTGGCGATTGGCGGCGTGGTCGCCGGTGCCGGCCTCGCCCGCATCCCACAGGCCTTCGCCGCCGGCAGCGCCATGGCGGTGCCGCCGGTTGAGCTGCGCGGTACCGAGCTGAGCCTTGCCATCGGCCGCTCGGCGGTCAACTTCACCGGCCGTACCCGCCCCGCCATCACCGTCAATGGCTCCTTGCCGGCGCCGATCCTGCGCCTGCGTGAGGGCGACACCGTCAACCTGCGCGTGGCCAATACGCTCACCGACGAGATCACCTCCATCCATTGGCACGGCATCCTGCTGCCGGCCAACATGGACGGCGTGCCGGGGCTGAGTTTCAACGGCATTGCGCCGGGTGAGGCCTACCAGTACCGGTTCCAGCTCAAACAGTCCGGTACCTACTGGTATCACAGCCATTCGCTGTTCCAGGAACAGGCCGGTCTGTACGGCGCGCTGATCGTCGATCCACTGGCACCGCCGCCGTACCACTTCGACCGCGAACACGTGGTCATGCTCTCGGACTGGACCGACATCGATCCGGATGCGCTGTTCCGGCGCATGAAGAAGATGCCGATGCATGACAACACCTACCAGCGCACGGTCGGTGACTTCATGCGCGACGCACGCAAGGATGGTCTACGGGAGACGCTCAGTGACCGCGGCATGTGGGGCCGGATGCGGATGACGCCTTCCGACCTGTCCGACATCAATGCCCACACCTACACCTACCTGATGAACGGCACCGCCCCGGCCGGCAACTGGACCGGCCTGTTCCGCAGTGGCGAAAAGGTGCTGCTGCGCTTCATCAACGGCGCCTCGATGACCTACTTCGATGTGCGCATCCCCGGTTTGAAAATGACCGTGGTCGCCGCCGATGGCCAGTACATCCATCCGGTCAGCATCGACGAGTTCCGCATTGCCCCGGCCGAGACCTTCGACGTCATCGTCGAGCCGACCGGCCAGGATGCCTTCACCCTGTTTGCGCAGGACATGGGCCGCACCGGCTACGCCTGCGGCACGCTGGCAACTCGGCATGGCCTGCAGGCACCGATTCCGCAGATCGATCCGCGCCCGCTGCTGACCATGAGCGACATGGGCCACGACATGGGCAGCCATGGCGACCACGGTGCCGGCATGGAAGGTGGTTGCGGCGCCAACATGGGTGCCAAGGGCATGGAAGGCGGCTGCGGTGCGGCGATGGGCCATGGCGCCCATGGCGGCGGCGACAAATCGCCCAAGCACAAGCCCAGCGAAGCCGGCAACCCACTGATCGACATGCAGACCGCGGCCACCGAGCCCAAGCTCGACGACCCCGGCATCGGCCTGCGCGACAACGGTCGCAAGGTGCTGACCTATGGCGCGATGCGTTCCTTGTTCGAGGACCCGGATGGACGCGAGCCCGGCCGCGAGATTGAACTGCATCTCACTGGTCATATGGAAAAGTTCGCATGGAACTTCGACGGCATCCCGTTTGCTGGCGCCGAGCCCATCAAGTTGAACTATGGCGAGCGCATGCGCATCGTGCTGGTCAACGACACGATGATGCAGCACCCGATCCACCTGCACGGCGTATGGAGTGACCTGGAGAACGCCGACGGCGAGTTCCAGCTGCGCAAGCACACCATCGACATGCCGCCGGGTACACGCCGCAGTTACCGCGTGCGTGCAGACGCCTTGGGACGCTGGGCCTTCCACTGCCATCTGCTGTACCACATGGAAGCGGGCATGATGCGCGAAGTGAGGATCGACGCATGAAGACTTTTTCTCACTCGCTGCTGTTCATCGCCCTGGCCGCCAGCGGTAGTGTCTTCGCGCAGGACCCGCATGCGGGCCACGCTGGGCATGCCGCTGAAGCAAAGCCAGCAGTGGACCCGCATGCCGGGCACAACATGCCCAAGGCCAAGCCGGCCGATCCGCATGCTGCGCACCGTGGTCATGGTGGCAAGGCCAAGGCTGCTGATCCACATGCGGGCCATGCCATGCCCAAGGCAGAGGATCACTCCAGCCACGGCACGGCGGCTGACCCGCACGCGGGGCATGCAATGCCCGACGATCCGCATGCCGGTCATGCCATGCCCAAGGCGGATGATCATTCCAGCCATGGCAAGACGGCTGATCCGCACGCCGGCCATGCCATGCCGGCCGATCCGCATGCTGGTCACAACATGCAGGGCAGCAGCGCCAGCGACGCGCCGCGCGAGCCGATCCCAACGCCGACCAAGCAGGACTTCGACGACGCCTTCCCGGTGTTGAAGCCACATGCAATGGAGCATGCACCGTCGTTCAACAGCCTGGTGGTGTTCGATCACCTGGAAGCCTGGGACAATGCCCACGGCAGCGGCCAGGCCTGGGGCATCGACTCCTGGTTCGGTAACGACATCAACCGCCTGTGGATCCGCAGTGAAGGCGAGCGCAGCGAGAATGCGCTCGGCGACTGGTCGGTGGATGCGCTGTACGGGCATTCGATCTCGCCGTGGTGGGACGTGGTGGCCGGCGCGCGACATGACAACAGCCGTGAATCCCCGGATCTGACCCGCGCGGCCTTCGGCCTGCAGGGCATGTCGCCGTACAAGTTCGAAGTCTCGGCGATGGCTTACATCGGTGGACCGCGCAAGGCCGAGCTGGCCTTCGAGGTCGAATACGACGTGCTGTTGACCAACCGGCTGATCCTTCAGCCGGTGGTGGAAGCCAGCATCGTTGCCGATGATGATCCGCGCCGCGGTGTAGGCAAGGGCTTGAGCAGCGTGGAAGCAGGCCTGCGCCTGCGCTACGAGTTCACCCGCAAGTTCGCACCGTATGTGGGCTTCGTGCACGAGCGCGCGTTCGGCGATACCGCCGACCTGCACCGTGATGCCGGCGAAGGCGTGAGCGAATCGCGCTGGGTTGCCGGTGTGCGCTTCTGGTTCTGATTCGTAGTGATGGCGTCGCATGCCGACGCCATCACCACTCTCCCTACAAGGAATACATTCGATGAAGTTCTTTATCCAGGCCGCACTGGTCGGCGCGATCTCCCTTGCCTCCATTTCCATCGCGCAGGCCCAACATGCCGGCCATGAGCACCATGCACCGGCGGCCAAGCCCGCTGCGAAAGCGCCGCAGGCTGATGCAGCGGCGACGTTCAAACGCTTTGATGCCAACAAGGACGGCTTCATCAGCCGCGAGGAGCTGCCCAGCGGTCACCCGCTGCTGCCGCACTTCGGCATGAGCGATGGCAACCGTGATGGCAAGCTCGACGCCAAGGAATTCGAGCGCGGCCTGTCGATGCTGTGACGCCCTACTGCCGCACTGGCCTCCGGCCGGTGCGGCAACCTGTCCAAGGAATCTAGATCATGAAGATGCGTTCAAAGCCGATGTTCTCGCTGCTGGTGCTGGCTGCAGGCACCTTGTTGATCAGTGCCTGCAATGCCAGTCCTTCGACTGCTGCTGTGGCAGCCGCAACGGCTGCTGCGACACCAGCGAAAGCGGTTGAAGCTGCGCCGGCTACCAAGGCATTGCCGTTGGTGGTTGTGCACAAGGACCCGAACTGCGGCTGTTGTGGCGGCTGGGCCGAGCATATGCAGGCCGCTGGCTTCCCGGTGCAGCTCAATGACACCAGCGACATGATGGCGGTCAAGCAACGCCTGGGAATCGCCGACGGAATGATGTCCTGCCATACCTCCGAGATTGATGGCTATGTCGTGGAAGGCCATGTGCCGGTGGAAGACATCAAGAAGTTGCTGGCCGAGCGCCCGCAGGCGCGCGGGCTGGTGTTGCCGGGCATGCCGGTGGGTACGCCGGGCATGGAATCGCCGGATGGTTATCGTCAGGCGTTCACGGTAGCGCTGCTGGGCAATGATGGTTCGTTGAGCGAGTTCTCAAAGCACGAGTGATGCCGCCGCAATAATGATCGGAGTAAAGCCCCTCTCCCGTTCACGGGAGAGGGGTGGGGGTGAGGGGAAGCATCTAGCTAAGCAAAGTCAAAAGCCCCCCTCATCCGCCCTCCGGGCACCTTCTCCCGCAAGCGGGAGAAGGGAATATCCAGAGCCGAAGCCGAAGCCGAAGCCAAAGCCAGAGCCAGAGCCAGAGCCGAAGCCAGAGCCGAAGCAACAGCAACAGCAACAGCAACAGCCGTAGACCTCCGACATCTGCAGCCGCAACATCCAAGTCCGCCTTCAATCAAATCTTGAAGTCATCAAACGCAACCCGCTCATCCGCAACACCCAGCTTGCGCAGCAACTGCCTGGTCGCCGCCAACATCGCCGGCGGCCCACACAGATAGAACTCGCAACCAGCCAGATCCGGATGCTGCTTCAATAGATCCTCATGGATCGCTTCATGCACACGACGTGCATCGCCCCCCTGCCCCGACCACACCGGATGCCAACTGAAGTTGGCATGTTCATGTGCCAGCTCCTGCATCTGCTCGACATAAGGGCAATCGCGCTCGCCACGGGCGCCGTACCAGTAATGCATACGTTCGCCACCGCCTTCATCCAAGCGCTGCTGGACAAGTGCACGCAGCGGTGCCATCCCCGCACCGGCGCCAATGAATATCTTCTCGCGGTCACTGCCACTAAGTGCGAAATCACCAAACGGGCCGCTGTAGCGGACACGGTCACCCTCGCGCAGCGTATAGGCGAAGGTCGAGCCCTTGCCCGGCGGATGCTTGCGATTCTCCTGCCAGCCGGGGCTGAAGCGCACCAGCAGCACCAGGCCGCCGTCCGCGTTGGACACCGGTGTTGCCAGCGAATACGAGCGCCGCACCACCGCCTTGTTCTGCAGGGTCCCAGGCAAGGACAGCGCTTTCCAATCCTCGTCGTGCTCGGACGGATACCACACCGCGCTGCGCGGCAGCTCGTACTCGGGCACGTGCAGCTGCAGATAGCAGCCCGGCTGGAACTGCGCATCCGCGGTCTGCTCCGGGCGCAGATGAATCTCACGCAGGAATGGGGTCACGGCGACGACCTTCTCGACGATGGCCCAGTGTTCGGTCCATAGGCTGGCGCCGCCAGCCACTTCGATCTCGACGTCCTCATCTACCTGCAGGTTGCAGGCCAATCGACAACCTACCTTGCGCTTGGCATCAGACACGTGTGCGCGATCTGCCGCCGTTGCCTTGCCCGCGCCAGAACGTACCCGCACCTCGCATAGACCGCAGCTCTGGCCGCCACCGCAGTTGGAGGGAAGATTGATGCCCTCGCGTGCCAATGCCACGTACACACTGTCACCACTGGCTACCTCTACCGTGCGCAGATGCGCGCCGCCCGGTGCATAGACCATCAGCTGCCGGCGCGAACGCCAACGACGCGGGATGAACTCCTGCAGGTGGAAACTGGCGATCAGCAACCACACGCCGGTCAGCGCCAACCACAGGCCACCGATGCCCATGCCAACCACCAGCGGATTGTTGAAGTTGACCCGGCTGCTGTAGTCCATGATGTGCAGCATCCAGAAGATGTCGAACAACCGCCACGTCGCGTTGCGGTGCTCCATCACCTGGCCGCTATGCGCGGACACATAGATACTCGTGTCCTGCGCATCACTGAAGTCGATGCGCCACACCGGGTCAGGGTTTGCCCGGGTTTCCAGCGTCTTTTCCAGATACCGCGGCGCGGCGGCGACACCATCACCGGCATAGGCCGCTTGTGCGACTTTCGCCGCGACTGCCGCATCAATGCTGATGCGCTTGCCGTCGCGGGCGTCGATCACCTCGGTGCCTTCCGGCGATTGCAGGCGGTACACCGGCTGATGCAGCAACCAGCCACTGTCCAATGTTGCCGCCTCGCCCTTGGCTGCAGCCAGCGCCACACTTGGCGATACTGCCGTGGCCGGCCACACAGGATTGGCGACAGCTGCAGCTTGCTGGGCACTGCCTTCGATTTTGTCAGGGTCGAGCAGGCTCATCATCAGGCCGCTGCCCAACCACACCACGAACTGCAGGCCGACGATCAGGCCCACCCACTTGTGCAGGGTCCGCATCCAGGGCGTCATGCGCTCCTCCGCTTGCCGAAGCTGTAGAACAACAACCAGATGCCGCTGAGGGCGAAACCCAGGCCAATGATCGAGGCCACGCGCAACAAGGTGTTGTTGACGTCGGTGCGGTTCTCGTAATCCATGATGTGCAACATCCACACGAAGTCGAATACACGCCACAGGTCATGCCTGCGTGCCAACAGCTCACCGCTATCCGGTGACAGATACAGCGTGCTGTCGCCGCGGCCGCTGAAATGCACCGCCCACATCGGTACCGGCCGGGTCTTCACTTCCGACGGGGCGCGGGTGATCCACTCCACCCGCTCCACTTCGCCCTTGCCCTGATACAGCGACTTCGCCAGCGCTATTGCCTGCTCACGGTCCATCGGTGCCAGGCGTTCGCCGCTGGCGGCATCCACCAGGTACTTCTGTTTGCCCTGGCGGATCTCATAGACCTCGCGTTCCAGCACATGCTTGAGCCGGAACGACTCCATCTGTGGATAGCGCGCAGCCAGCACATCGGCGCCAACGCGCGCGGCCTGTGCCGGCAGCGGTGTGCCATGTACGTGGGCCAGGTGGTCGCCATGGATCACGTCCAGCGGCACCACGGTCATGTAGACACCGCTGAGCATCCACAGCAGCGCCTGCACGCCGATCACCAGACCGATCCATTTGTGGGCACGTCGTGCCCAGAATGCGGGTTTCATCAACATCATCCTCGTTCAATGACGCGCCCCGCCGCAGCGGCGGGGGGGCGCATCCAATCACCAGCGGTAGCCGATGCGTGCGTACCAGCGGCGACCCAGCAGGTCGTAGGTCATCGTATCGGTGTTGGCATCGGTGTAGCTCTGGATGAACGGCGGCTTCTTGTCGAAGACGTTGTCCAGGCCCAGCGATACATCCAGCGCCTTGCTCACCGCGTACTTGAGCTGCAGGTTGTGATAGAACACCGACGGCGCGTGATCACCGATGTCACCGCGGGCCGCATTGATGTCATCGGCCCGGCCGATGTACTGCGTGCTCCAGGTCCCCGACCATTGATCGCGCGAGGCATTCATCGAGACCAGACCGCGCCACTTGGCATAGCTGCCGCGGCCGCCGGTGATCTTGCCGGCGTACTCGATCAGGTCGGCACCGTCGTACGGCCGCACGTCATAACGCTGCAGGTAGGACACATCGGCACTGACGCTGGCATCGAAGCCGGCTGCCTTGAACTCATACAGCGCACCGAAGTCGTAGCCGGTGACATGCTCGTTGGCGGCATTGACCGGTTGCGAGGACAGGAAGTCGACTTCGCCGGTGCGCGGGTTGCGGGTGAAGTTGCTGGCATCACAGAACGGATGCGCCAGCCCCGGGGTGTTGTAGCAGATGGCCAATTTGGTGGAGCCGTCGATACGCTGGATCGCGTGCTTGATGCGGATATTGTAGTAATCCAGCGTCAAGGTCAGCCCGGACAGGAACTCCGGCGTCCACACCACGCCTGCGGTGAACGAGGTGGCGTCTTCCGGCTTCAGATCGGCGTTGCCACCGGAGGTGGTGAGAATGGTGTTGCCCGGCTGCACATAGCCGGCCGGCACACCGTAGGCCTGGCAGTTGGCACGCACCGTGGAGCCCGCCGGCAAGGCCGACCAGTTGCTGCACGGATCGGTGGTGGTCAGGTTGCCCTCGGCCACGCCGCCAAACAGTTCCGGGATGTTCGGGATGCGGAACGCGGTGGCGTAGGTGCTGCGGACTTTCAGCGAGGAATTGACCTGCCAATCCAGTCCGGCCTTGTAGTTGTAATCGCGGCCGAACAGATCGTAGTCCGAGGCACGCCCGGCCAGATTCAAATACAGCGAATCGGCGATCACGTTGTCCTGCAGCAACGGAATGGCCAACTCGGCGAAGACTTCCTTGGCGGTGTATTCACCGGCAATCGGGTCCTGCTGGTTGGTGTTGCCGATGCCCAGTACGGTCAACGGATCCGGATTGCGCCAGCCGCGTTCCTTGCGTACTTCCACGCCGGTAGCGAAACCCACCCAGCCTGCAGGCAGCTCGAAGATCTGTCCGCTCAGGTTGGCGGTGAAGCTCTTCTGTTCGTTGCCGCCGGTATCGCGCGAGGTGTAGAGGATGTAGTCGAGCACCTCGCGACTGAGGTCGCCGTAACCCAGATAGTCGCCACAGGGAATCGCCGCGCCCGGTACCGGGCTGCAGATGCTGCGGTTCAAGGTCTGCTCGACACGGTCGAGATTGGCAACGTTGTCCGAGCCATCGACGCCGGTGTTGCGGCCCCAGTTCAAGGCAGCCGACCAGTCCCAACCAGTGCCGAACTGCCCCTTCACACCCACCAGCCCGCGGAAGGTATTCACCTCCTGCGAGAAATGGCGCGGGCCGGCTTCTTCCAGGCGACGGCGTTGCAGCAGCAGGTCCTGTCCGGTCGGGTTGGTCGGGTGATTGGCAGCGATATTGATCGGCCGGTACACGCCGAGCCCGCCCGGCGCGGCCAGCTGATCGGATTGGCGGTTGGTGTACATCAGCTCGGTGAACACGGTGGTGTTCTCGCTGAGCTGGCTGTCACCGAACACGCTGATGCTGATGCGCTTGATCGGATTGACCGCGTTGAGCGTAGGGTTGCCGTTGTAGTTGTGCTTGGCGGCCGAATACGGCTCGTAGAAATCGCCGTTGCCGCCCAGCACCTGGTTGAAGTTGACGCGGCTGCCATCGGCCAGTAGCGCGCGTCCGCCCACCGTGGTGGAACTGCCAGAGCACACCAGCTTGCCGCCCACTTCGGCCAGGCCGCAGGGCGCGCGTGAGCCCATATTGACCGTGCCACCTTCTGCATAGTTGATGCCTGCCATCAACGAGCCACGATCACTGGTGACGCCCCAGGCCAGGTCGACAGCGGTTTCGTCGCCATCGCCACGCGTGGTCTGGCCGTAGCGCACTGCCGCTTCGGCGCCGTCGAATCCTTGCTTGGTGATGATGTTGACCACGCCCGCCACCGCATCGGCACCATAGATGGCTGAGGCGCCGTCCTTGAGCACTTCCACGCGCTCGATCAGCGATACCGGGATCATGTTCAGATCGACCGAACTGTTGGCGCCGGTACCGCCATTGACGATGCGGCGGCCATTGAGCAGCACCAGGGTGCGGTTGATGCCGAGGCCGCGCAGGTTGACCTGGGTGGTGCCGTAGCCGTTCTCGGCCCAGTAGGCATTGCTCTGGCTACCGGCAAAACCGGCCGAGGCCGGCAGGCGCTGCAACAGCGTGTCCACCGAAGTGGCGCCGGAGCGTTCGATGGCCTGCGCGTCGATCACGCTGACCGGGCCTACGCCCGACAACTGCGCGCGCTTGATGTGGCTGCCGGTGACCTGCACGGCATCCAGCGTGCGGGCGGCTTCATTCGGGGGTTGCGCGTCCTGCGCGTTGGCGGTGTGGACGGCGGTGGCACACAGCAGCGTGCCGATGGCCGCAGCCAAGGCTTGGGGCTTCAAGTACATGTTCTCTCTCGCTGGGATTCTTTCTCGGGGCGATAGCCGCGGTCGCGGGCGCGAGCACGGTTCACTACTACGTCGTGGTGACGCGAGAACAACCGCTCAGACGATGGGAGGTCGGAAGACGCGGGACAGCCTGCCGGCCGGCAATACCAGCGCCGGCAATGGCGTATCGGCCGATACCGGCGGATGCGCACCGGCGAACAACAGCGCCGTCGCGGGGGGATAGATGGTGAACACACACAGGCATTCGCAGCCCACGCTATCGGCGCAGCTGCAGTCATCGGCATGGTTGGAGGTCGACTTGCCGGTGTGCTCGTCGTGGCCGCTGCCAGCCGTTGCAGCCGACGTGCGATTTACCAGATCACTTCGAACCGGGTCACTTCGCACCGGGTCACTTCGAACTGGATTACAGCTGGCACTGGCCGCGCGGGTAATCCCGGCAACCGCCGGAACCCCATCCGCATGCAGCACCATGCGCGTGCTCGCCCATGCCCCGAGCACGCCTTCGACGGCGAGCACCAGCATCAGCAACAACGGCAGGCACATACGGTAGGACATGGAGTTCCGGACAATTCCGTTATTTGTATATACATACAATGAATAACGCGAGCAGCGAAACCTTGTCAACCGCCGCTGGTCACGCCGTGGCTCCGTCCGTGGTGGCATCCCCTGCCAACAATCCGCGCAGCCCTTGCGCCAGCGTCACTTCCCAGCGCACATCAGGCAATGCATGTGCGCTTCATCCAAACGAGGGGAACAACGACTATCCTGCGACGCAGCATAGCCAGCGCGCGCGCAGCCGCCTAGCCACTGAAGGTATGCCGTTGATGATTTTTTGTATCGACGCATGCAAGCTGGGGTGGCGATTTCAAATGCAACTTTCTGCATGAACATTGCGTTGCCGTAGCTGCACACGCGCCCTCCCCCATTCATCGCAACAGGACAGATTTCATGAGCCTTCAAACCCTTGCACAACAGCCCGGTGTCGCCGCCCAGGTGCCGGCCGAAACCAACGGCTTCGTGTTCAACCACACCATGCTGCGGGTCAAGGACATCCGCGCCTCGCTGGATTTCTATACGCGCGTGCTCGGCTTCCAGCTGATCGACCAGCGTGATTTTGCCGAAGCGCAGTTCAGCCTGTACTTCCTGGCCTATGTACCGGCCGGCGTGCAGGTGCCACAGGACGATGCCGAGCGCCGCCTGTGGATGGCCGGCATTCCCGGTGTGCTGGAACTCACCCACAACCACGGCACCGAGAACCAGGACGGCCCGGTCTACCACGACGGCAACAGCGACCCGCGCGGCTTCGGCCACATCTGCGTGTCGGTGGCGGAACTGGAAGCAGCCTGTGCGCGTTTCGAGGAACTGGGCGTGCCGTTCCAGAAGCGCCTGAGCGATGGCCGCATGAAGAGCCTGGCCTTCATCAAGGACCCGGACGGTTATTGGGTTGAGATCATTTCCAATAGCGTGCGTGCCTGATCAGCGCACGGCCTTGAAACAACAAACGCCGGCGTAAGCCGGCGTTTGCTGGTGTCGAACCACTTGGCAGAATTCGACTTACTTCTTGAAGGTACCGGCCTTGACCAGCACCATCTTCTGCGGGTCCACGTACTTGCGGATCGCACCGTTGACCTGCTCCAGCGTCACCGACTGGATCGCCTGCGGGTAATTGTCCAGCCATGCCAGGCCAACACCGCGCTCAACCGTGCCGATGATCGCTGCCGACATGCCGTCGGTATTGCCCAGGCCGACCTGGTAGCTGCCGACCATCGCCTGCTTGCGTGCATCCAGCTCTTCAGCGGTGATGCCATCCTTCCACCAGCGCTGCAGTTCGCGGCGGGTGCTGGCGATGCCCTTGTCCATCAGCTCCGGTGCGAAGGTGGTGCTGATGCCCAGGCCGCCGTCCATGTAGTCGCTGCCCAGCAGATTGCCGCCGATGCCGTAGGTCAGGCCTTCCTTCGCGCGCACCGCTGCCATCAGCCGGCCGGTGAAGCCAGAACCCAACACGTCCACGCCCACCGTCATCGGCAGGTAGTCGGCATCGGTGTAGCGCAGGCCGGTGGCCTGGCCGAGGAACACGCTGACACTGGCCTTGTCCTTCATCGCGATGCTGTGCTCGGCGGCCTTGGCCGGCAGCCGTGCCGGCGCGTCGCGCAGATAGTCCACGCCACCACTCCAGCCGTTGAAGCCGTGTGCGACCGCGGTCTCGATCGCCTTGGCATCGACGTCACCGGCAAATACCAGGGTCATGTGCGCCGGGCCGTAATACTTCGCGTGGAAGGCCTTGATTTGTTCCAGCGTCACCTGCGGCACCGCCTTGAGCATGGCTTCGCGCGGCGCCGGTGCGTTGATGCTGCCAGCCGGGAAGATGCTCAGCATCATGGTTTCGCGGGCCATCGCGCCGGGGTTGTCGCTGGCCTGGCGTAATGCCGCTTCCAGCTGCACCTTGGCCTTGGCCAACTCTTCAGCGGTGAAGGCCGGCTGGCGCAGCTGTTCGGCGAGCAGGTCGAGCACGGTCGGCAGGTCCTGCTTCAGGCTCTTGCCGTAGATGCCGATGCGCGCCGCGCTGGGGCTGAAAGACAACTGCGCACCGATGCCGTCCAGCGTATCGGAGATGGCGAACTTGTCGCGGCGGGTGGTGCCGGCTTCCAGCAGCATCGCGGTCAGCGTCGGCACGGCCGGGTTGTCGGCCTTGGCGGCGAGGAAGGCATCACCCAGCGGCATCGAGCCGGTGAAGGTGACCACGTCCTTGACCCCCATCGGGTAGACGATCAGGTCGATGCCGGCAGCCTTGGCGTGCACGGCGGTGTCGGCGACGCCGGCTTGGGCGGCGAATGCGGCAAGGCTGGACAGTGCAGCCAGTGCCAGCGGAATCAGTCGAATGCGTTTTGCGTTGTTCACTTGCTGCTCTCCGGCACGAACCAGCCAACCGTGCTCTGCTCTGCGGTGAAATACTTGCCGGCGACGCGCTGCACGTCAGCCGGGGTGACCTTCTCAAGATCCTTCAAGGCGCTGGAATACAGGGTCCAATCGCCCATCGCGATGAACTCGTTGAGCGCATCGGCGGCCTGGTCGGTGCCATCGCGGCGGTAGGCTTCCTCGGCGCGGTACGGGCCGAGCAGGCGCTTGATTTCCTCGACGCTGACGCCGTCGCGGGCAACCTTGGCGATCTCGTCGCGGACGATCTTCTCGATCTCTTCGTGCTTGCTGTCCGGGGCCAGCGCCACGCTCAGCATGAACAGGCTGGGATCGCGCTGCTGGTACATGCCGCCCGATACCGCCACCGCCTTGCTGGTGTCCACCAACGCACGCTGCAGGCGGGCGCTGCGGCCGCCCTGCAACACCAGCTCCAGCACGTTCAATGCCGGAATGTCCTTGTCCAGGCCCGCCGGGGCCTTGTACGCCATCATCACCGTGCCGGTTTCGCCGCCGCGACGCAGCGTCACCCGACGCTCGCCCTGCTGCTCCGGCTCGGTGGTGTAAACCTCGGGAATGGCATGCGGCGAACGCGGCACCTTGCCGAACTTGTCGCCGATGCTGGCCAGCACCTTGGCGCTGTCAATATCGCCGACCACGGTGACAGTGGCGTTGTTCGGCCAGTAGAAGGTGTCGTAGAACTCGCGCAGCTTCTCGATGGACACCTTCTCGATATCGCTGCGCCAGCCGATCACCGGATGGTGGTACGGATGTGCGCTGAAGGCAGTGGCCCACATCAGCTTCATCAAGGCGCCGTTGGGATTGTTCTCGTTGCGCTCGTACTCGTTGCGCACCACGGTCATTTCGCTCTGGCGATCCTTCTCGCGCAGCAGCAGGCCGCGCATGCGGTCGGCTTCGATGGCGATGTAGCCGTCCAGCGCGGCCGGTGGCAGCGTGGCGTAGTAGTTGGTGCGGTCCAGCGAGGTGGTGGCGTTGAAGCCGGCACCGACGCGGTCCAGGTAGGTGTCGACGTTGTTAGCGCCGTCGAAGTTGGTGCTACCCATGAACATCAGGTGCTCGAGCAGGTGGGTGCCACCGGTGGTGCCGGTCACTTCATTGCGTGAACCGACCCGGTAGGTCATCTGGAAGGTCACCACCGGTGCGGCGTGGTTGGGCAGCAGCAGCACGCTCAGACCATTGGCATCGAGCCGGTACTCGTCGATGCCATCAGCGGATTTTACGTAGGTGAAGCCATTGACCTTGACCGGCTCGGCCGAGGCAGCAGCAGCTGCCATCAAGCCCAGCGCAAGGCCGGCGCACAACAGGCGTTGCGAAATCATGCGTTGCGTTCTCTCTAGATGCGCCCGGAGGCGCGGGGAAAGTCGGGGCGGGAGTTCAATCCCGTCCTGGTGGGGTAGCGTTTTCCAACGCGGAGAGCACGATCTCCGGCGTGAGTACCTCAGGCAGTTCGCGCGGTGGGCCGCCACCGGCCGGATAGGCCAGGTTGAACGGCACCGCGCTGCGGTTCCAACGTTCCAGCTCGGCAGTGATCAGCGGATCGGCATTGGTCCAATCAGCCTTCAACGCGACCACTTCGTTGTCGCGGAAATAATCGTTCACCCGCGCCGCGGCGAACACCACCTTCTTGTTGACCTGGCAGGTAGCGCACCAACGCGCGGTGAAATCGACATAGATCGGACGGCCTTCGGCCTGCAGCTGCTGCACGCGTTCGCTGCTCCAGGCTTCCCATTGCAGGGCTTCCGGCGCTGGAGCACGCGGCCAGCCGAACAGCACCGCCGCAGCCAGCACCAGCACGCCGGCAACCACACTGAATCTTGCGCGGCCGCCGCGTGCACCGGGACGGGTGCCACGACCATACAGCCACAAACCGAAGCCAAGCAATGACAGCGCCAGCAAGGCATTGAGCAGGGCCGCTTCGTGCAACTGCCCGGCCAGCACCCACAGCAGATAGCCGACGGTGGCATACAGCGGAAAGGCCATCAGCTGCTTGAAGGTTTCCATCCACGCGCCGGGACGCGGCAGCAGTTTGACCAGCGATGGGAACACCGACAACAGCAGATACGGCAGCGCCAGACCCAGCGCGATGGCGGTGAACACCACGAACGATTGTGCGGTTGGCAGGGCCAGGGCAGCACCCAGGGCCGGTGCCAGGAACGGTGCACTGCAGGGGGTTGCCACCACGGTGGCGAGCATGCCGCTGAAGAAGCTGCCGGCCACGCCACTGCGCGACTGCAGGCCGGAGCCGACGCTGGTGGCACGCATGCCAACCTCGAACACGCCACTGAGGTTCATCGCGAACGCCAGCATCACCAGCGTCAGCACGAACACGAACGACGCTGATTGCAGCTGGAAACCCCAACCCAGTTGCTGCCCGCCTTCGCGCAATACCGCCAGCACGCCGGCCAATGCCCAGAATGACAACAGCACGCCCGCGGTGAACGACAGCGCGTGCAGGCTGACCTTGCGCCGGTCATTGCCAGCCTGCTCGATGAAGCCAACCACCTTCAGGCCCAGCACCGGGAACACACAGGGCATCAGGTTGAGGATCAGCCCGCCGAGCACTGCGAACAGCAGCACCAACAGCGACAGCTGCGCACCATCATTGCCTGCGCCTGAAGCCGGTGCAGCCCCAAGGTCGGCCGTGCTGACCAGCGCAGTCGCCTCGGCCTCGGCCACGAACGGCAGCTCGATACTGACACCACGGTAGATGCCCTGTGCGTCGGTATAAGCCAGCACACCACGCAGCGTCGCATCGGCCGGCATGGTCTCGGCCGGGTCCAGTGGCAACTTCAGCAAGGCGCGTGCACCACGGTTGCCAATGGTCTGCGGCACCTTGTAGGAGACGAACTCGTCGGCCGGGAAGAAGTGCAGCTCGGCGATATCGGCCGGTGCGGCCACGCGCAGGGTCAGGTCACCCTGCTCGCGGGTCGCCGCCAGCTGCCAGCCTTCGCTGGAGCTTGGCATCGGCAAGGCCGCCAACGCCGCCTGCACATCGGCATCAGGCTGTGGCGGATCGGCATTGACCAGCACACTCAAGCTCACTGCCGCCTTGCCCGGGATGCACACCGTCTCGCACATCAGCCAACGGGCCTGTGCCTTCAACTCCACCGTACCGCCGGGCTTCAGGTCAGCCGGTGCGATCAGCCGCACCGGCAGGTACGACAGGCCTTCATAACCATGGCCGGTGATGTTGCCTTCGCGGTCGCGCACCAGGATTGGTGTTGGCCACTGGATCGCCTCGGCGGTCCAGCCCGGTGGCAACTCCCACATCAGCTTGGTCGGCAGGCCGGTGCCAGCGTTCTTCCAGAAGCTGTGCCAATGCGGATCGTGCTGCAAGCGCAACGCCAACTGCAGCGGCTGGCCCGGCTGCACCGAGCGCTGCGCGGCTACCAACTCGGCCTGCACCTGCGCCAGCACGCTGCCGGGCAGCAGCACGCCGAGCAGCAACAATGCGCTCAGCGCGACGCGACGGATGACATCAATGTGCAGGCGCATCTTCAACCTTCTTGATCTGCGCACGTACTGCGCGCTCGACGTCCCACTCGCGCATGCCGACGCCGACGATGGTGCCGTCACCGGCGATCAGGTAGTTCTGTGGCAGCTGCACCACGCCATAGGTCTGCGCGGCCTTGTCCTCGAAGCCTGGCGCCTGCAGGTTGATCCACGGCAGATCGTTGCTGCCGCCCTCTTCCTGCATGGCCTTGGTCCAGTCCGCCTTGTCTTCATCCAGTGACACGGCGTAGATCTCGAAGCCATGCGCGTGGAACTCGCGGTAGACCTTCAGCAGATGCGGGAATTCACCACGGCACGGGCCGCACCAGGAGGCCCAGAAATCCAGCAGCACCAGCTTGTTGCGTGCCAACACTTCGGACAGTTTGACCACCTTGCCGTCCACGCCAACCGCTTCGATGTCGGCATAAGGCTTGCCCGGGCCGAACTTCTCGGCCAGCTGCTGGGTCTTGGCGTAATCGGCGGCGGCCTGCTCCATCTGCGTGATCAAGGGATGCGCGCCGAGTTCCTGCTTGTAGCTGGCCAGCAACTGCGCACGGCGGGCCATGTCGTAGCGCTTCCAGTCGTAGTTTTCGCTCAGCACGAACAGCTTGAGCAGGGTCGGCTCGGCACCGTCGAGGATGACCGCGTCGTAGTCGTTCCTGACCTTGGTCAAGGCCGCAAACGGCGCAGCAACCGACTCGCGCGCGGCTTTCATCGCCGCTTCGTCGTTCTCATCCACGCCACCGAAGGCCTTGCGGTTGGCTTCGCGGTTGACCTTGTAGGCAGCTACATAGGCTGGATCCTGCAGATAGCCGTAGACACGCTCGGTCAGGCTACCGCCTTTGGCAACCGGCCCCAGCTCGCCGCTTTCGATACGCAGCTCGCCCGGCTCCAGCACCAGTTTCACCGAGCCCTGACTACCGACCATCAGCACCGCCGGTACGGCCTGCTTCACCTCACCGCTGAGCACGAAGGCGCCACCCTGCGCGGTGGCCGTGGCCACCGGCTCTACATGCATTGGGTCGGTCGCCGCCGATGGCACCAGCAGTTTGAGTTCAGTTCCATCGGCCAGCCCCGACAGGGTGCCGCGGATGCTGTACGCACCGCTGCTTGCGGGCGTGGCGGTGGCGTCCTGGTCTGGAGTGGCAGGCGGTGTTTGCGATGGGCTGCAGGCAGAAAGGCCAAGTGCAGTAGCGACCGCGCTGGCCAGCAGGCAAGCGCGCAGGGTGTTGGCGATGGACTTCATGGATTTCCTTGCAATGGATGCGGCGCGCCGCCGACGAGGGATCGGCGCGCCGCGCTGTTACGAAGCAACGCGTCGGCGTCAGAACTCTTTCTTGATGTCCAGGTAGAGCACGCGACCGCGGATGTTGACGCGGTTGGAGACGAAGCCAGACAGGTTGTCGACGAAGGGATAGTCGCGGTCGAACATGTTCTGCACGCCGATGCGCGCGGTCACCCCGCCCAACCAGCCATCCCGCTGGTGCTTGCGATAGCCGACCTGCGCATCGAAGGTGGTGTAGGACGCCGAACGTGTGCGCGGGTTCTCGTTGGGAATGAAATCGTTGTAGTCGGTAGCCGTGGCCGACAGCGGATACAGCACGCGGTGCGCGGCACTGTAGTGGCTACCCAGCGATGCGAACCATGCGTTACCTTCCCAGCCCACGAACAGGTCACCGGCCCACTTGCTTGGCCCCAACTCGCTGTCCGCATAACTCAGGGTCGGCATCGACGCCAACGAACGCGAGGTCAGCTCCAAGGTACGCACGGCATTGAGCTCGATACGCCAATCACCCCAGTCATTGCCGAAGTAATAGCTGGCAGTGGTATCGATGCTGCGCGACCGACGACCGAGGAAATTGATTGCACGGTTGTCCCACAGCATCACCCCGTTCTCGCCGACGATGAAGGTCCCCTCAGGCATCTTGCTGATGTCCTTGAAGATCTCCGAATAGGTCAGGCCGGACAGCGGATCGCCGATATAGTTGTCGAAGGTGGTGCGGTTATAGGTGGCCGACAACTGCAGGCCGGTGGCGAAGGTCGGCGACCAATCAAAGCCATAGGTCACCACGCTGGCCACCTGCGGCTTCAGGTTCGCGTTGGGGCCGCTGAGTGCGACGATCTGGGTGACGCCGTCCGGCAATTGCCCACCGTTGAACAGCACCCGTGAGGTGTAGTCGTCCATGATCAGCTGGCCGAACTGCTGCTGGGCCTGCGGTACCAGGAAGGACTCGCCCCAGGTGGCGCGCAGGCGCAGTTGATCGATCGGCTTCCAGGCCAGCCGTGCCAGCGGACTGGTGCGGCTGAAGCTGCGTGACACCACGCTATCGCTGCCCGTGATGCCATCGGTGCCGTCATTGTTGACGCCGGTCAGCTGCTCGACATCAAAGCCACCGAGTTCACCGAGCCCGACCGACCAATCACGCAGCGCGCTGTCGCCACGCTGGTCGAAACGCTCATAGCGGGCGGCAACGGTCAGGCTGAGCAGCTTGGCCAGCGGCTGATCCTTCAACAGCGGGATACCGATTTCGGTAAACAGCGCTTCGGATTTGCCCGTGCTCTCCGACCTCAGCTGTTCACCGAGATTGCTCTCGTAGTTGTAGCGCTGCTCACGGTGCTGCGCGCCAAACGCCGCTTCAATCTTGCCTGCGGGCAGCTGGAACAGCTCGCCGCGAGTCAGCAGGTCGACGGTATTGGCGCGCGACTGGAAGCGATAGACATGGCGCTCGACCAGACTCTGCAACAGCTCGCGGTTGCGCGCGACGATGGCGTCGTTGCTGCCATCGCCAAACACGTTCAAGCCATTGAGCACTTCCAGCGTGCGCGCATAGCCAGCGGCACCCATCGAACCGGTCAGGTCCATCAAATCGGTGGTGGTTCCCCTCTCGCGACCGGTGCTGAAGGTCGCTTCGTAGTCCCAGCCCTTGGCGAACGGCAGTTTGCCGTTGATGCCGACATGCGCGTCGCTGTTGGTCTGCTTCTGGTCTTCGCTCAGGCTCATGCCTTCGAACTCGCGCTCGAAGGAATAGCCCACCAGCACGTCGCTACCGAAGTTGTTGTATGGATTGCTCTCCGGAACATAGGTGTTGTAACCGTCCTCGAAGATGCTGAAGTCAAACAGCGTTGGCCGCCAGTTCTCCTTGTTGACCTGGCGCACATGGCTGATGCCGTAGTTCAGCTGCGTGGTTTCGCCAAGATCGTGCACGCCACTGATGCGGACATAGCGGTTGTCGACCTTGGGACCGATGCGGCTGCGCTCATAGGTCGACGGTGCGGTGGCCGGGTCATAGGCGAGCAGGCTGTCCGGATCCAGTGCGGTGCCATCCTGGCCGCCGGGAATCACACCGAGCGCCTCGCCCATGAAGTGATAGCCAATGCCGAAATCCAGCGACTCATAGACCACGCCGGGCTGGCCCTTGTTGCGGGTACGGCCGTTGACGCCGCCACGGTCGCTGAAGTCGCCGCGGCCGTTCGGACCGACGTGGATCAGGCTGGTGACGTCTGCAGGCAGCGTACGCTCAAGCCCGACTGCGGCGGTGACGTGACCGCTGCCATAGCCAAAGGTACGGGCAAGATCCAGCCGCGATACGTCGGCGCCGGTGCTGGAGTTCTCGTGGCGCAACTGCGCGGTGGTGCCGTCGTAAGACTTCTTCAGCACGATGTTGATCACACCGGCAACCGCATCGGAACCGTAGATGGCGCTGGCACCATCGCTGAGCACTTCGATGCGCTCGATCTGCGAAACCGGAATCGAGGAAATATCGGTATAGGCGCCCTGCGCCTGCGCAGAGCCGCTGCGGCGACGACCATCGACCAGGATCAGCGTGGAGCGGCTGCCCAGGCCACGCAGGTTGGCGCCGGAGGAGCCCAGCCCGGACACACCATCGCCATAGGAACTGCCAAACTCCTTCTCGCCCAGCGCGCGCGAGGCGCTGGTGCGGTTGGAGAAATTCTGCGGCAGGTTGCGCAACACGTCTTCGATCGACGCATAACCACGGCTTTCGATCAGCTGCGAATCGATCACGATCAGCGGCGAGGCCGGATCAATGTTCTTCAGGTAGGTACCGGTGACATTGATCGTCTCCAGCGTTTCGGCATCGCCACCTGCCTGCTCAACTACATCGGCGGCACTGCCACGCGGGCGGATGGCGGCGGTTTTGGCATTGATGTAGGCAGGCGTATAGCCGGTAGGCGCAAGCAGCTGCTGCAAGGCAGCGTCCGCAGCAAGGCGGCCACTGACCGCGCCGCTCTGTACGCCACTGCCAGCGCCGCCGGCATACACCACCTGCAGGCCGCTCTGCTCGGCAAACAGTTCAAGTGCCGATGCCAATGACTGTGCAGGAATATCAAACTGGAACACCGCCGCATCGGCCACCGTATCGGTCACCACTGCTGACTGTGCCACCGCCACATTGCCGGTGCCGACCAGCAGCGCTAGCGCCACCGCCTTCACCAACGCATGCTTATGAAGAATAGTGCTGGACCCCATGGATAGTTCGCCCCCGAAAGACATCGAATGGTTACCGAGCAACCGGAACCGCCTTGCGCGGAACCAGCCTCTTGTTACATCCGTGTGTCCAAGTGCGAAGAAAGGGTACTCATCACTGAAAATATTTTTTCGGGCCCTTGCATTGCCGCCTACTGACGGCCACCGCGGTTGCCAATCACGCTGCGATCAGCCTGGCGGCTGA
The DNA here is from genome assembly GCF_056760155.1 of Stenotrophomonas sp. STEN022. Classification (NCBI taxonomy): domain Bacteria; kingdom Pseudomonadati; phylum Pseudomonadota; class Gammaproteobacteria; order Lysobacterales; family Lysobacteraceae; genus Stenotrophomonas; species Stenotrophomonas sp. STEN022. Next base: position 37,998 of record NZ_JBRREG010000012.1, on the reverse strand, counting down.
CCTGCAGCTGAGAACAGCATTCCAGGAACTGCAGGAATGAGTCGGCATCGTCGGCATAGAAGACGCCGCTGTAGCGCTGCTCGCGGATCAGCGGATCGGTGACCACGATGGGCCGTGGGTTGTAGCGATTGAACTCGCTGATGATGTCGGCCAGAGTGTCGTTGCGGAAGCTCAGGCGACGCTTGCCATCGGCAGGCGCATTCGGCGCTTCCAGCGGCATCCGCAGCATGGCCTGCTGGCCCTGCGGTATGCGTGCCTGTTCACCAGCTGACAATGCCGCCGGACGGCCCAGCGATTCAACCTTTGCCTTGCCCGCCTCCAGCGTCGATGCATCGTCGCGCCACAGCGATTCCAGCCAATTGCTGTTGGCGGTCACCTTCACCTTGCCCTCGCTGACCGCCACCAGCGTGCCGGAAGGCAGCCGATTGACGGTAAAGCGCGTGCCCACCGCCTGCACGGTGTTGTCACCAGCATGCACACGGAATGGGCGGCTTGTGTCGTGCGCCACGTCGAAGGTGGCCTCGCCATCACGCAACTCGATGTCACGCACGCCCGCACTGAAGCGCACGGCGATATAGGACGCCGGCGCCAAGGTGACCATCGAGCCGTCAGCCAGGGCAATGCTACGCTGCTCGCCGACCGCACTGGCGTACTGGTGGACCGGCACCTCCGGTTGCAGCAGGGTCCAACTACCGGCCAGCAGCGCGCAGACGGCAACCCCAGCCACCAGCGCCCAACCCAGCCTGCGACGGCGTCCGCGCGTGGCTGGTTTGCACTCCTGCGGCCTCGCCGCCGGCACAGCACTGGGTGCATCGTGCAGCGGCACCACGTTGTCCATGGCCTGTGCCTGCGCCAGCACCGCGTCCAGGTCAAATGCCTGCAGTGCGGCGCCGGAGGCCAGCTCACGCTGCACCAACTGCGCCATCAGCAGTTCTTCCAGGTGCAGCGGCGAGCGCGCTACCCAGGCCGCAAAGCCGGCTCGGTCCGCAGCGCTGGGCGTTTCGCCCATGACGTGCAGCCACTCTGCGGCCTCGCGTGCGGCCCGCTCCCGGCTCTGTTGCGGCGATGTGCGATAGATATTCATGGTTTCACCCGCCCTGCTCGTCGCAAGGTCCACATCCTGTTCATCGTTCCAAGCTCGCGCGTACATGCGCCAGCGCTTCGACACTGTATTTCTTCACCGTGTGCACGCTCAGCCCCAGCTTCTGCGCAATCTGCGCATGGCTGAGGCCTTCGCGCCGCTCCAGCAGCAGCACCGCCAACCGGTTGGCCGGCAGCTGCGCCAGCGCATCGCCCACCTGCCGCTCGAAGAAGCCACCGCCTTCACTGAAAGCCGCCTGCCCCGGGTTTTCGGATACCGCATCGACCACGGTCGAGTCGTACAGCAGCCGGCCCTGGCGCTGACGCATGTTGAACTCGCTGGCCACATGCGCGGCGATGCCATAGATATAGGCCAGCGGGTTGCGCACGGTCTCGATGCTCTGCACGCGCAGCAGGCGCAGGTAGACCTCCTGCACCAGGTCACCCAGATCCTGCGCCTCGGCCACCCGCCGGCGCAGGTAGCGGTGCAGCTCGGCGCTGTAGTCGTGGACCGCGCGGGCAGCGAAATCGCGCCCGGGCTGGTCCTGTCCGGCCGGCTCCATCATCGTCTCCCGCCCGGACCTTGCCGGCGGTGCTTTTTCCGCAACCTCATCACCCGCTCCCAATGGCAGGGGCGACGGACACAGCGCCCCCATGACCATGCAGTGCGTGGCAAAGGGCGATTTGGGTACTCCGGGTGCGCAATTCATTCAGCCAACAATCACCTTGACCGCAAGCTTACCGGGGCTGGAACGACAACGCCCGGCGCGGGGCCGGGCGTTGTCGTCATCGGATCAGGGCGCGATCAGGGCCGGACCGGCACCCCGGGCATCTGCTGCGCCCCTGCACCCCGTCGGCATCGCCGGCCCTGGCAATCGTCAAGCCCGGCCTCACCCATCGCGCCCGCGCTGCCAACACCGGCACCGCCCTTGCCGTAGGTGATGCGCAGGCCAACACTGTTGCTGGAGGCACTGTTGCTGCCCTGGTCACGACCGAACAACAGCGAGATCAACCAGCCGCTACGGGTCTGCATGTCCAGGCCCAAGCCGGCGGTGAGCATGTTGTCAGCATAGCTCTGCATCTTCAGCAGATAGCCATCCGTGCTGGGCTGCTGCACGTAGTTCATCCATGCGTCACCGCTATTGGACAGGGACTGACGGTACTCCAACTTCCAGAACGGCCGCAGCTGCAGACGTTCACCCTGCCAGCTGTAGCTGCCGTCAAAGCCCAGCGCCAGCCCACTATTGCGCACGGTCTGCCGCGCATACGCCAGGTCATACGCCTGCAAGCCATGCTCGCGGTAACCGTCCAGGCGGGTGTGACTGCCATCGAAGCGGCCATAGCCGGACAGGGTGGTGGCACCGTGCTGCTGCTGATAGCCGAAGGTCAAGGCGCCGAAGGTCTGGCTGCCATCGCGCTGACCGACCGCAATGGCGTTGGCATCGCTGCTCCAGCGTGCGATGTCGAAGTCCAGACGCCCCTGCGCCAGCACACCATCAACAAACAGGTGTTCACCCGCACGCCATAGGCCATACATCGCCAGCGAGTACTGGTCGGCGTCCGTCCGCGAGGGTGAGTTATCCAATCGGCTGCGGTTGCGGCCAAGGCTGGCGGCCATACCCAGCAGACCGTTGTCGCCGTAGCTACGGTCCACACCCAGGCTGATGCCGTCGGTGTTGAAATCGAAGCCACCGCCCTGTTGCTGACCACTGTTGCCAAACGTGGCCGTGCCCGACATCCAGCCGCCCCAACCACTGGGCATGCCGGTGAACTGGTTGACCGGCAACTGCACCGGAACCGACAAGGCCTGCCCGAGCAGGTCGCCCGCGTAAGCCAGCGTCAATGTTGCCGACGACGGATTGCTGCCCGAACGCACCTGCTGCAGACGCGACTGGATGTTGCCCAGCTGCACGCGGCTGAAGCGCACGCTGGCATCCACCTGTGCCTGCAGGTTGCCGCGCACGCTGGCGTCAGCGGTCGGGTCAGGCCGTGCATTGACCGTCAGGGTCAGCTCCACGCTGGCCGCGGTATACCCCCCCTGCGCGGCCTGGTGGGCGGTGACGGTAGTACTGCCCTCACCCACCAGCGTCACGCTGCGACCAGTGATCGTCGCCACACTGGTATCACTGCTGCTGAAACTGAAGGCACCAGCACTGTTGCTGCTGGGATCAGGCAGGTCGAAGGCGGCCTCGCCATAGACCTTGTTGATGCCATCCAACCACGCCAGCGACGGCGCCGCAGCCGCAATGTCCACATGCAGCACGCCCTGCTGCGCCGCCAGGTACTGCGCGTTGCCGGCCTGGTCGATCGTCAGCACACAGGTGCCGGCATCCAGCATCGTCACCACATTGCCCGCCACGCTGCAGATCGCCGGCGAACCACTTCCGTATACCAGCGGGTTGCCGGACTGCCCACCCTGTGCCGATACGAGGAACGTCGCACCCGTGGCGAACACCGGCTCGGCCGGATCGGTTGCCATGTCATGGATGACCTGCAGCCCAGCCTCCACCTCCAGGCTGAGGCTGGCGGTATCGGCAAAGCCATTCGCGTCCGTCACCTGCGCGGTGAACGCGAACGTTCCGGCCAACTCCGGCACGCCACTGATTTCACCGTCCGCGCTCAACGACAGCCCTGCCGGCAGCTGACCGCCAGCAATGCTGTAGCTATAGGGCGCGGTACCGCCCTGGCTGCGCAGTTGGGTCCGGTATTGCTGGCCGCCAAACGCAACCATCAGTGCCGAGGTAGCCAGTTCCAGATCCGGATTGGTAACCACCAACGTATAGCTCTGTGCCACCGTGAAGGGCCCGGCACCGTAGCTGCTGTCGGTACTGCTGGCGGTGAAAGTGAAGCTGCCGGTCTGGGTGGGCGTGCCACTGAGCAGTCCCCCACTCGACAGTTTCACGCCAGCCGGCAGGCTGCCCGACGTCACCGTATAGGTGTAGCCCTCGATGCCACCATGGGTGACCAGCTGGTGCTGGTAAACGGAGCTGGCTACAGCGTCCGGCACCGCGCTGTCCATCGACAAGCTGGGCGGGCCAACCATCACATTGACGGTCGCCGTTGCGCTCGAATAGCCGTCCTTCACCTCATAGGTGAAGCTGTCCGGGCCGACGTAGCCCGGAGTCGGCGTATAGATCAACCTGGTACCCAGGACATTGGCTGAACCATTGCTTGGAGCCACAAAGACGGTGACCGCCTGGTAGGTGCCGGTGACAGAAAGAGTGATTTCCGCCGCGGTGCCATAGGCAACGTTCTGCGTGACCGGATGGGCTTCAAGCAGCGGCACCATGAACAAGGTGTTCGAGAGCGCCGAAGGCGCGCCCGTACCGACACTGTTGATGGCTACCACGGAGAACGAATAGTGCACGCCCTTGGTCAGACCGGTCACGCGTATGGGTGAACCGGTTCCCACATAGGTGGCCCCGCCCACGGTAGCCGGGTGTGGCTGCACCTGATAGCCGGTGATAGCCGCACCACCATCGAAGGCCGGTACGTTGAAGCTGACCTCGGCACTCGTCTCGGACAGCATGGTCGCGCTGCCGATCACCGGTGCTGCGGGCACTACGGCCTGCACCACGAAGCTCTGGCTGACCCGTGCTGCCGGATCATGGCTGGCATCGCCCGCCTGGTCGGCATGCACGGTGCAACTGCCCACCGATACAAAGCTGAGCACATCATTGTTGATCGCACACACCGATGCGCTGCCAGCATCCACCGTCAGGCTCACCGGCAGGCCCGAACTGGACGTGGCACTGAGCATCGGCGTGGTGCCGAAGTCGTAGCTGCCCGCCACACTGAAGGAAATGCTCTGCGCGACCATCGGCTGCAGTGCATTGGATGCAGCCGAAGCAGGGCTGTCACCGGCGCTGTTGCGTGCCAGCACGGTGAAGCTGTAACTCTGCCCTGCGGTCAATCCATCCACCGCAACCGGCGAACTGCTGCCCACGAACGGACCACCCGCTACGGCCGGTGACGGCACCACTTCATAGTGCGTGATCGCAGCGCCGCCATCGAAGCCAGGTGCGGTGAAACTGATCCCGGCAGCGGTTGCCGATGTCATCGCCGCGACACCCATCACCGGCGCTGCCGGTGCCACCGCCTGCACCGTGAAGCTCTGGCTTACCTGGGCGGCCGGATCGTGGCTGCCATCACCGGCCTGATCGGCAAGCACCGTGCAGATGCCAACGGTTGCAAAACTCAGCACACCGTTGTTGATGTCGCACACTGCAGCAGCCGTGCCGGCCACCGACAGGCTCACCGCCAAGCCGGAGCTGGCGCTGGCACTCAGGGTCGGCGTCGTACCAAAGTTCTGCGTGCCCGGGTTGTTGAAAGTGATGCTCTGTGCCGTCATCGGCTGCACCGCATTGGAGGCAGCCGATGCCTGGCTGTCACCTTCACTGTTCCGTGCAAGCACAGTGAAGGTATAGCTCTGGCCCGCAACCAAACCACTGACCGACACCGGCGAGCCGGCACCAACAAACGGACCACCGGCTACGCCCGGCGACGGCATCACCTCGTACTGGGTGATCACTGCGCCACCATCAAACGCCGGAGCGGTAAAGCCAACGTCAGCCACGGTCGGTGCACTGAGCGTGGCAGTACCGATAACCGGTGCCGCCGATACGACGGCCCGCACGCTGAAGCTCTGACTCACCCGCGCGGCCGCTGCATGGCTGGCATCACCATTCCGGTCGGCGTGGATGGTGCAGGTACCCACCGCCACAAAGCTCAGCGCGCCGCCGCTGCTGACGGTGCAGATATTTGCGGTGCCCGTGCTGAAGGTTGCCGCAAGGCCGGAATCCACCGTCGCGGTCAAGGTCGGTGTCGTACCGAAATTCTGCACCCCCGGGTTGGCAAATGTGATGGTCTGGGCTGCGGTAGGTGTCACGGCGTTGGATGGGTTGGACGCCAGACCGATGCCAACACTGTTGGTGGCCGACACGGTGAACTCATAGGATCGGCCGTTGGTCAGCCCGGTCACTGCAATCGGCGAGCTGGTAGCACTGACAGGTGCAACATCGGCCGGAATGACAACAACGGTAAAGTCGGTGATGTCCACACCGCCGGTGAAGGCCGGGGCGTCAAAGGCCACACTGGCCACACCGTCACCTGCAGTGGCCACTGCATTCTGCGGTGCTCCCGCCCGTACAGCGATCACGGCAAAGTTCCGGGTGACCTGGGTTGCGGCCAGGTAGGAGCCATTGCCAGGTTCATCCGCGTTGATGGTGCAGGTACCCGCAGTCACAAAGATCAGCGCGCCACCAGAGGTGATGGTGCATACCCCGGGCGTGCCGGAAGAGAACGTCGGCGACAGGCCGGAGTCCGAAGTAGCCGTCAAGGTTGGCGTAGTGCCGAAGTTCTGTGCCCCCGGATTGTTGAAAGTGATGGTCTGGACTGCCTTGGGCGTGGCCGAATTGGAGGCACTCGACGCTGGGCCGGTGCCCGCGACGTTGTCGGCGGTGACGGTAAACGTATAGGGCTGGCCATTGGTCAAGCCAGTCACAACGATCGGTGAGCCCATGCCATTTACCGGGGCGACATCGGCCGGGCTGACCGTGACCGTATACCCGGTAATGCTTGTGCCACCGGTGTTGCTGGGCGCGACAAAACTGACGCTGACCTGGGTGTCGCCAGCGGTGGCCACCGACGAAGTGGGTGCACCTGCCACGACCGCGTTGACAGTGAAGGTACGGCTGACTTGTACTGCCGCCAGGAACTCGCTGTCGCCCGCCTGGTCCGCCAGGATGGTGCAGCTGCCTGCGGTGCGGAATGCCAGCACACCATCGGTGGTGACGGTACATACACCTGTCGTGGAAGAGGTGAAGGTCACCCCCAGACCGGACGTCGCCGAGGCACCGCCATTGACGACGCGGAGGTCCGGCGTCGTGCCGAAGCTCTGTGAGCCCGGGTTGGCGAAGGTGATGGTCTGTGGCGAAGCTGGGACGACGGCGTTGCTGCTCCCGGATGCGCTGCCGGTACCTGTGGAATTGGTCGCGGTCACCGTGAAGGTGTAGGAGACACCGTTGGTCAGCCCGGTCACGGTGATCGGCGAGGATGAACCTACTTCGGTAATCCCTCCGGGGTTTGCGGTGACGGTATAGCCATTGGGCGAGATGGCCGCGCCACCGCTGCTTGCCGGTGCAGTGAAGGTCACCATTGCCTGCTGGTCGCCCGCAGTTGCCGTGCCGATGGTCGGCGCGCCGGGCATGATCGCGTTGACAGAGAAACTGCGGGTGATGGTGATGGCGGCGTTGGTCGACGAGTTACCCGCCTGGTCTGCATCGATGGTGCAGGTGCCTGCGGAAATGAATGTCAGCGCACCAGCACTGCTCACCGTGCACACGCCTGTTGTTGACGAAGTGAAGCCAATCGCGAGACCCGTTGCCCCCCCACCGATCGCATAGCTCGAGCTCGCGATCAGGGTAGGCGTAGCACCAAAGTTGTAGTTGGTCGGCTGGGCGAAGGTGATGATCTGGTTGGCCTTCGGTGTGACGCTGTTTGATGCACCGGAAGCACTGCCCGTGCCAGCGGCATTCGTTGCAGTCACGCTGAAGGTATAGGCAGTGCCGTTGGTCAGCCCGCCAACGATGGCCGTACAAGCCGCCGGCCCGATACAGGTTCCGATGGCACCGCCGGGGTTGGCAGTTGCCGTATAGCTCGTAATTGGCGAACCGCCATTGCTGCCCGGCGCGGTGAACGTCACCGTCGCCTGCGTATCGCCCGCCGTCGCAGTGCCTATGGTCGGTGTTCCCGGTACGACCGGAATTGCAACGGCATGGGTACTGCCACCGTTGTAGGACGGAATCAAATTTCCTGCATCATCGGCGATGTTGGTCGATCCGTTGAGATTCACCTTGATCGTTCCATTGCCAGAGATGCTGGCGATGTTCACGTCGACCGATGAACCGCTGGATGCGGATACGCTGGTAATGGTGCCGGTAGCGGTCCCCGTACCCACCAGGGTGAAATCGTCGGTGGAAACATTCACCACCGCCTCATCGAAGGTCACGGTGAAGGCCATCGACGTATCCGTCGACGCTGGTGAGCCGGAGACAGCGATGCTGGCGACAGCAGGCGGATTGTTGTCCACCGTGGCATTGGTGGTGTCGGAAGTTACCGTCGCATTGCCCGCATTGTCGGTGGCAGTCACGCTGACGTTACGGTTGGTGGCATCGATGCTGCCGGAAACGATCGTATAGGTAGCCGTCCAGGTACCCGAGCTGTTGGTGGCTGCGACTGCCGCACCACCACCGAACGCGGTGAAGTTCACGGTGACGCTGGCCATGGTGTCGGCGTTGTTGTCACCGCCGGCGGTATTGTTCCAGGTGGCGGTAACCGTATCGCCGATCTTGTAGGCACCGCTGGTTCCAGTAGCGCCGCTGATGCTGATCCGCGCGTCTGTCACCGTTGGCGCGATGTTATCTACGATAGCATTGGTGGTATCTGCTGTGGTGGTTGTGCCGGCTGCGTTGGTCGCGCTGACGCTGATGTTGCGGTTGGTTGCATCGATGGAGCCCGACGTAATGGAATACGTCGCAGTCCAGGTATTGCCGCTGTTCGAGGCCGCTATGGCTGTGCCGCCGCCAAACTGGCTGAAATCCATGGTGACGCCGTTGATTCCGGAGTTGTTGTCACCACCGGCGGTGTTGTTCCAGGTCGCAGTAACGGTGTTGCCGATCTTGTAGGCACCACTGGTCCCGCTCCCTCCGGAGATACTGATGTTGCCATCAGTCACAATCGGCGGATTCTGGCGGATGACCAGATTTTTGTTTGCCCCCAAGGAGTTGGCGGCGCCGGGAGCGGGCAGCGTCAGCACGGCATCGCCGTTCGCATTGCTGATGGTGCCACCATTGAGCGTGAGCGCTGTCGTGGACTGATAATCCAGGTCTGCTGAAACGTCGCCGGCGTGCACGGTGTATCTGAAAGTCAGGGTGTTGGTATTGGCGCCACCGACGTAAGCTGCCGGCTGATCGATTGCGCCAGTCTCCAGCATCAGTATTGGCGACCCCGTGACGTTTACGGGCGCATTGAAAGTGACTTGTACGTTGATGGAGTCCCCCACGCCATAAGTACCGTCCACAGTTGTGGAACTTACCGATTGCACCTGGGCTGGAGTCACCTCATCATCGATGACAATGTTTTTGATGCCAAAACCTGTTCCAGTGCAACTGCTGACTGACAAACGGACCGAGGTCAGGGCAACATCCAGTGCTGCAGGCTGCTGCACGCCATTGGAGGACATAAGCGGCACGGTGACCGTCTGACCTCCCACCCGAGTACCAACTGCCTGCACATTACTGCAGGTGGCGTACATATCCAGGCTCTTCAGCTTGAATGCCGGCAAGGTGGAATTGGCCGTGATATCAATGCTGCGCGTGGAAGTACCTGCGAAAGCGTATCCAGCGAAGACCGCTCGCCTATCGGAATATAGATAGGGGTTACCCGTGAGTGTCAGCTTTCCATCAGTGGATTGACCGGATTGCCTAATTTGGTAATCACATGACCCGCATAACTCAGTGGCGCTGTAGCTCTTTGTTCCGAGGACTTCGGAAAAGTCCCTAAGGCTGCGAGGTGAGAACGGCAGCGACGCACTGACGTCTCCGCGCTGCACTTCCAGCTCCCAGTCGCCGCCCTGCTCTACATTACCCGTGGCGTCCACCGACGCCGCCACGTTCAGACCCGTCTGCGCACGCAGGATGTCGAGAAATTCAGCTCCTTCCTCCCCAGCACCAAGATCACATCCGTACAGCAGCAGGTCCGCACCAGCAGCCAGCGCACCACGCATGCCATCCGTGGCCTCCATCTCGCGCTTCAAGACCTGTGCGTCCACCCTGCTGTTGCCCAGCAACAGCACGCCTTGCTCTGCATGCGAGACGATATGCAATGCAGACAGATTTTTATAACGGGCAAGCACTGCAACCAACTGCGCCATCCCGGATTCATCGGCGCGCAGTTCAACAACATCAACGCCCGGCCGGATATCACGACTGAAAGCGGCCTTGTCCGGCACCCCTGCATCGATGATCACCAGTTCCCGCGCAACTTGTCCGGTGTAGATGGCAGGCAGGCCCGCATCACCGCCAGGAGACTGGCGACGCTTGCCGGCCGAACCTGGCATGGCAAGCTCCAATGGCCTGGTAGTGGAGCGCGCAGCCGCATCCAGCCGCATATAACCGCGTGGCTGATAGCCGCCCCGCATCAGATAGCCACCAGCAGATGTTGCCGCGGCCTGCGCCGAGAACGGGAGCAACAGCGTGGAGAGTGCGCCGAGCAGTGCGTGCTTCATGGGGTGGCCTTGGTGATGAGCGGAGCCTGGGTTTCGGAACGCCGGGCGGCGATGATGCCGGCCGAGGTGCCCGTCTGGTCCTGCCAGAAATCCATGTCCTGGTATGTATTGAAAAGATCCGGCGGCAGGATGCTGCGGCGGGTCTTGAACTCGACTTTGCGGCGCACGTCGTGCAGCCCTTTCACACCCAGCTGCTGGTCGAAGCTTTCTTCGGCGTACTCGACATTGTCGAAGTCGTGCGCGAATTCCGCTTCACCCAGGAACTGATAGACCAACTGCATGGTGCGTGCCGGGTGGCGGGTCAGCAGCTCGTAGTCCAACAGCAGCAGCCGCTCGGAGAACTCGCCGTAATAGGCTTCCTTGAGCGCGGTCCAGGCACCGCCGACCACGCCACCGGCACTGATCAGCTGCTCACAGCGGCTGTACACGGTCTGCCGTGTGGCCGGGTTGTACATGCGGCTGTAGTCGAACGGATTGCGGCGATGGATGGCCTCGAAGCTGTCCATCACCCAGGCCGGGTTGCGTACGCAGCAGATGACCTTGAAGTCCGGCACCAAGCCCGCGAGCTGATGCATGCGTGCGGTCCACTGGCGGTTGGTATCGAACACCATCTGCGCCGAGGTATCGGCGTAATAGGCGTCAAGGATGGCGTTGCAGATGGCCTTGCGCTTGGCCTCATCGAAGAACGCCGCCGATTCGCCGCCCGCCCCCATCTGCTCCAGCGCGCCATTGATCAGGCCGGCGACCGGGCTGCTCATCGCTGCATGAAAGCGTGGGTTCTGACGCAGGATGCCGGCCAGCAGCGTTGAGCCGGAGCGTGGCAGGCCAGCAATGAAGTGGTAGCACCGGCTCATGCGCGCAGCCCTGCCGCCGCGTGAGCAGCAGCCATCGCACAGCACTGAACGCGCACCACCCAACCTGGCGGCACGCCTTTCGCAACACACATACAGCCCCCTGTCATGACATCCCCACCGGCGGCGCCGGCTTTTCTGCTGGTTCTATTGGGTAAACCGGCAAAAGCGGTGCGCGATCATCATTGCTTTTATGATGCTCATCACACTTTGCAGCTGCCAATCCCGCGAACCATCGCGGTCGGCACTGTGAAGCAAATCATCAGCGCCGTCTGTAAGGGCCGCCCGGACATCCCACAAAGCAAAAGCCCGGCGCTGGGCCGGGCTTCGAGCAACGTCGGGGGAGAGAGGACCGGGCTGCTGCAGATGATTATCCGCAGCCCCGGTTACGCTCCGGTGACACCTGCGTTACTCCACGGTAACGCTCTTGGCCAGGTTGCGCGGCTTGTCCACATCGGTGCCACGCGCCAGGGCGGTGTGGTAGGCCAGCATCTGCACCGGGATGGTGTGGACGATGGCGCTGAGCACGCCGGCATGGCGCGGCGTGCGGATTACATGTACGCCCTCGGAAGCATTGAAGTTGCTGTCCTGGTCGGCAAACACGAACAGCTCGCCGCCACGCGCACGCACTTCCTGCATATTGGATTTCACCTTCTCCAGCAGGCTGTCGTTGGGCGCGATCACCACCACCGGCATTTCCGCGTCCACCAGTGCCAACGGGCCGTGCTTGAGCTCGCCGGCCGGGTAGGCCTCGGCGTGGATATAGGAGATTTCCTTGAGCTTGAGCGCGCCTTCCAAGGCGATCGGGTAATGCAGGCCGCGACCGAGGAACAACGCGTTCGACTTGCCAGCGAAACGCTCGGCCCAGGCGATGATCTGCGGCTCCAGGTTCAAGGCGTGCTGCACGCTGCCTGGCAGATGCCGCAGCTGCTCCAGATAACCACTCTCCTGCTCGGCATCGACCTTGCCATGCAGTTTGCCCAGCACCACGGTCAACTGGAACAGCGCCGCCAGCTGGGTGGTGAAGGCCTTGGTCGACGCCACGCCGATCTCGGCACCGGCACGGGTATAGCAGACGAGCTCGCTGGCGCGCGGAATCGCGCTTTCCGGCACGTTGCAGATCGACAGCGTGTGCTTGTGACCCAGCGACTTGGCGTACTTGAGCGCCTCCATCGTGTCCAGGGTTTCGCCGGACTGGGAGATGGTGACGATCAGGTGCTTCGGGTTGGCGTAGGCCGCGCGGTAGCGGTATTCGCTGGCAATCTCCACGCTGCATGGCAGGCCTGCAATTGCCTCGATCCAATAGCGCGCGGTCAGGCCAGCGTAGTAGCTGGTGCCACAGGCCAGGATCTGCACGCCTTCGATGTCCTTGAACACCGCTTCGGCATTCTTGCCGAACAGGGTCGCGGGGAAACCACCGGCATCAATTGCAGCCTCGATGGTGTCGGCCAGCGCGCGCGGCTGCTCGTGGATTTCCTTCTGCATGAAGTGGCGATACGGGCCCAGTTCCAACGAGGCCAGCGACACATCCGACATGCGCTGTTCGCGCTGCGCCGGCGCATTGTTGGCATCGAACACGCGCACGCCATGACGGGTCAGCTCGGCGGTGTCGCCCTCTTCCAGGAACATCACCCGGCGGGTGGCTTGCAGGATGGCCGACACGTCCGAGGCAACGAAATTCTCGCCCTCGCCCAAACCGATCAGCAGCGGACAGCCCATGCGTGCCACCACCATGCGCTCGGGCTCGTTCTGGCTGATCACCGCCAATGCATAAGCACCGGTCAGTTCCTTGACCGTGCGCTGCAGCGCGCTGAGCAGGTCGTCGTGATCGGCCTTGAGGTGATGGTGGATCAGGTGGGCGATGACTTCGGTATCGGTCTGCGACTCGAACACATAGCCCAGCGCCAGCAGCTTCTCGCGCTGCTCCTCGTGATTCTCGATGATGCCGTTGTGCACCAACGCCACGCCCTGGCTGATATGCGGATGGGCATTGGACTCGGTGACACCGCCATGAGTGGCCCAGCGGGTATGGCCGATGCCCAGCACCGAATGGAACTGCTCGGCAGTGGCGGCGCTTTCCATTTCAGCAACACGGCCAGTGCGGCGCACGCGGCGGATGTGCTCGGCATCGAGCACGGCTATGCCGGAGGAATCATAACCGCGGTATTCCAGCCGCTTGAGTCCTTCAATCAGTACCGGAACCACATCGCGATCAGCGATCGCCCCAACAATCCCGCACATGGCCTACCCATTGGTAATTACGAGCGGACATTCTAAGTCAGCTGGATCAGACAACCAGCGGACATGCCGGGACATCGGCCTGCGGACACTGTCCGCACGAGCGTCCGCGGACACCCGGACACTCACATCGATGAATATTTTCCAAATAAATTCAATCATTTGGAGTTGGCACGCGATCTGCTTAATGGATAACAAACCCAGCAGCGAAGCCGACGATGATCCGCGACACCTCCGCCCAGGACCAGGTAAGTACCCAGCGCCCGCAACCCGTGTGGCGACGTTACATGTGGCCTGCAGCGATCACCGCGGTGGTGGTGGTCGGCATCGGCTACGTCGTCAGTAACTGGCTGGGCGCCAGCCGCTCCTTCGACGGTGACCGCCTGCGCATTGCCGAGGTCAAGCGCGGCGACCTGGTCCGCGACATCGCTGCCGACGGTCGCGTCATCGCCGCCAACAGCCCCGTGCTCTATGCCATCTCCGCCGGCACCGTGACCCTGAAGGTGGTTGCTGGTGACGTGGTCAAGCAGGGCCAGGAGCTGGCGGTGATCGACAGCCCGGAACTGCGCAGCAAGCTGGCCCAGGAACAGGCAACCCTAGCCGGTCTGGAGGCCGAAGCCAGCCGCGCCGCACTGGATGCCACCCTGGCCCGTGCCACCGGTGCCAAGCTGTCCGACCAGGCCGGCCTGGTGCGTACCGCTGCCGAGCGTGACCTGCAACGCTACCAGCGCGGCTTTGATGGCGGCGCGGTACCGCAGGTCGACCTGGCCAAGGCCCAGGACGAACTGAAGAAAGCCCAGATCGAACTGCAGCACGCCCAGCAGGACGCCAGCCTGCAGAGCCAGGGGGCAAGCCTGGATGCGCGCAACAAGCGCTTGATGGCGGATCGTCAGGAAGCTGTGGTGGCTGAAGTGAAGCGTCAGGTGGATGCGCTGACCCTGCGCGCCCCCTTCGATGGCCAGGTTGGCCAGGTGCAGGCGACCCAGCACACCCAGGTGGCCGCCAACGCACCGATCCTGGGCGTGGTCGATCTGTCGCGCTTCGAGATCGAAATCAAGGTGCCGGAAAGCTTCGCCCGTGACCTGGCCATTGGCATGCCGGCGCAGCTCACCAGCGGCTCCGGCCAGCCGTTCCCGGGCGAGATCGCCGCAGTGTCGCCGGAAGTGGTCAACGGCGAAGTCGTCGCCCGCCTGCGCTTCTCCGACAAGCAGCCGCCGGGCCTGCGCCAGAGCCAGCGCATGAGCGCACGCATCCTGCTGGACACCCGCAACAACGTGCTCAAGGTCGAGCGCGGCCCGTTCGTCGAGCAGTCCGGTGGTCGCTACGCCTATGTCGTCAGCGGCGGCACCGCGGTGCGTCGTCCGATCCAGACCGGCGTCAGCAGCCTGGGCGAAGTCGAAATCGTCTCCGGCCTGCAGCCGGGCGAGAAGATCGTTGTCTCCGGCGCGGATCTGTTCGGCGACATCGAACGCGTGTCGATCAATTGATAGGGGCCTGGATGGGGGATTCGGGAATCGTGATGGGAAACAGCTGCAGGCGTCCGGGTTGTCGTGAACCCTGCCGTCCACGCTGCCACCCTCGAATTCCCGCCCCCATCGCCGGACCTGGCTACACCCATTCAAACGCAGTCCCAGCACTCCGTTCCCGCTTCACCTTCCACATTCCCCGTCGCTGAAAGGAATACCCATGCTCCATATGCAATCCGTCTCCAAGGTCTTCCGTACCGAGCAGGTCGAAACCCATGCGCTGCGCTCGCTGGACCTGCATGTGCGCGAAGGCGAATTCGTCGCGGTCACCGGCCCGTCGGGTTCCGGCAAGACCACCTTCCTCAACATCGCCGGCCTGCTGGAAACCTTCACCAGCGGCCAGTACCTGCTTGATGGCCAGGACGTCAGCCACCTCGGCGATGACGCCCGCTCGCGCCTGCGCAACCAGAAGATCGGCTTCATCTTCCAGGGCTTCAACCTGATCCCCGACCTCAACCTGTTCGACAACGTCGATGTGCCGCTGCGCTACCGCGGCATGCCCTCGGCCGAGCGCAAGCAGCGCATCGAGAAGGCCTTGAGCGATGTCGGTCTGGGTTCGCGCATGAAGCACTACCCGGCCGAACTGTCCGGCGGCCAGCAGCAGCGTGCCGCTATCGCCCGCGCCCTGGCTGGCAGCCCGCGCCTGCTGCTGGCCGACGAACCGACCGGCAACCTGGATACGCAGATGGCACGTGGCGTGATGGAGCTGCTGGAAGAGATCAACAGCCAGGGCACCACCATCGTCATGGTGACCCATGATCCGGAATTGGCCGCACGCGCCCAGCGCAACGTGCACATCGTCGATGGCCAGGCTACCGACCTGATCCGCGAGCCGGTGCTGGCACACGCCGCCCGCATCGCCGCTGTTGCCGACAACCAGGGCTGATCCACGCATGTCGCTGTTCGCCTACCACCTCCGCCAAGGCCTGCGCAGCCTGCGCCGCACCCCGGTGCTGACCGCACTGATGGTGCTGTCGATTGCGATGGGCATCGGCGCGTCGATGACCACGCTGACGGTGAAGCACCTGCTCTCGGGCGATCCACTGCCCGGGCGCAGTGGGCATATCTACTACCCGCAGGTGGATGCATCGACGCGCGGCGAGCGGGCGCGGCGCGAGCCATTGGACATGCTCGACTACACCTCGGCGACGGACCTGTGGCGTGACGGTCCGGCCGATCGCAAGGCTTTGGTGGTGGACAGCCCCGTCAAGTTATCCGCTCCCGGTAGCCAAGAGCCGGCGATGATGACCACGTTGCTGTCCACCACCGCCGATTTCTTCCCGATGTTCCAGGTGCCGATGGCCTACGGCGCCGGTTGGTCGGCCGAAGACGACCAGCGCCGCGCCCGCGTGGCGGTGATTTCCTCGGAGTTGAACCAGCGCCTGTTCGACGGCAAGGACAGCACCGGCAAGATGCTGCGCATCCGCAACAGCGAGGTGCGCATCATCGGCGTGCTCGCGCCGTGGCGCCCATCGCCCCTGTTCTACACCGTGGCCGGTGGCCGCTTCGCGCAGGGCGACACCGCCGACTACTACCGGCAGGTCGAAGACGTAATGGTGCCGTTCTTCACCGGCCTGCAGATCAACGCCGGCAACTTCCGCCAGTTCACCTGCAACAAGCTGCCCGAGAAACCCGGCTACCTGGAAAACACCGATTGCGTGTGGCTGCAGCTATGGGTGCAGCTGGACACTGCGGCAAAGGTTGCTGCCTACCAGCAACACCTGCAGGCCTATGTGCAGCAGCAACAGCAGCTGGGTCGCATCAGCCAGCCCGAGCTGACACGCCTGCGCAGCCTGATGGAGTGGATGGACTACAACGGCGTGGTGCCGCGTGACGTCAAGCTGCAGGCGTGGATGGCACTGGCCTTCCTGGTGATCTGCCTGTTCAACACGATTGGTTTACTGCTGGCCAAGTTCCTGCGTCGCACCGGCGAAATCGGTGTGCTGCGCGCCCTCGGTGCCACCCGCACGATGGTGTTCCAGCAGTGCCTGATCGAGGCGGCGTTGATCGGCGTTGGCGGTGCGGTGCTGGGGCTGTTGTTCACTTTGGTCGGCTTGTGGAGCATCCGCCAGCAACCACTGGCCTATGCCGACATGGTGCAGCTGGACATGACCATGCTTGGCCTCACGTTCGCCACCGCGGTGGCCACCACCGTCCTTGCTGGACTGCTGCCGGCGCTGCGCGCCGCACGCATCGATCCGGCCCTGCAGATCAAGGCGCTGTAAGCGATGACCCTGGACATCAAACCCATCATCAGCACGTTGTCGCGGCACCGCATCGCCGCCAGCCTGATCGTGCTGGAAATCGCACTGGCCTGCGCGGTGCTGTGCAATGCCCTGTTCCTAGCCGCATCGCGGATGGAGCTGATCGGCATGAACAGCGGCGTCGACGAGGCCTCCATCGCAACACTCAGCCTGCTCGACTGTGACTCCTGCAGCGAGGTCGACATCAACAGCCGCTGGTTGCAACAGCTGCGCAGCCAGGCCGGCGTGCAGGCGGTGGGCGTGCTCAACGCCGTGCCGTTCGGCCAGCGCGCCGGTACTGCCGGCGTCTCACTGGACCCGGAAGGCAAGCACCATGGCGGCGTGCCACATTTCTACCTGATGGATGCGGGCGCCATCGATGCCTTGCAATTGAAGCCGGTACAGGGCCGCATGTTCAGCGACGCCGACTACCAGCCGGTGGAGAATTTCCTGCCGACGCACGCCCAGGTATGGATCACCCAGGCCTTTGCCAAACATTTGTGGCCGGGCCAGGACCCGCTGGGCAAGCAGCTGTGGATGGGCGACTACCAGCTCACCGTGGCCGGCGTGCTGGCGCACTTCTCGCGGCCGGACCCGGGCCGCAGCGAGAACGGCCTGGCCGGCATGGAGTGGTCGGTGATCGTACCAGTGACCTCCGATGCGCAGGCCGGCACCTATGTGATCCGCGCCAACCCGCGTGACCTGCAACGCATCGTCAGCGACGCCGTCGCCGCCGCGCCCAAGGTCACGCCGGAGGCAATCATCTCCGCCGACTACAGCAAGACACTGCAGCAACTGCGCGAAGTCTACTTCCAGCAGGACCGCAGCATGACCCGCCTGCTGCTTGGCATCTGCCTGGTGATGCTGCTGGTCACCGCGCTGGGCATCATCGGCCTGGCCAGCTTCTGGGTGCAGCAACGCACCAAGCAGATCGGCGTGCGCCGTGCGCTGGGTGCGACCCGCCGCCAGATCATCAGCTACTTCCAGACCGAGAACCTGCTGCTGACCAGCGCCGGCATCGTGCTCGGCATGCTGCTGGCCTACACCGGCAACCAGTTGTTGATGCACTACTTCGAGATTCCCCGGCTGCCGCTGTATTACCTGCCGCTGGGTGCCGTACTGCTGTGCTTGCTGGGCCAGGCCGCCGTCATCGGCCCTGCCCTGCGCGCTGCTTCCATCCCGCCCATCGTCGCCACCCGCAGCGCCTGAGCTGCCAAGGATCGTCCATGTTCAGTTACTACTTCAAACTTGCGCTGCGCAGCTTCGGCCGCAACAAGATCCTGACCGCACTGATGGTGTTGGCCATCGCGCTCGGCATCGGTGCGGCGATGACCACCCTGACAGTGTTCAAGGTGCTGTCCGGTGACCCGATCCCGCACAAGAGCGATCGTCTGTTCTATGTGCAGCTGGACCCCTACACCAAGGAAGGCTACAAGCCGGGCGAAGAGCCCGAAATGCAGATGACACGCTTCGATTCCGAAGAACTGCTGCGGCAGAAAAAGGCGCCGCGCCAGGCGATGATGACCGGCGGCAGCGGCATCGTCGATCCGCGGGTGGATGCGCTCAAGCCCTTCAGCATCAGCATGCGCTACACCTCAGCCGACTTCTTCCCGATGTTCGACACGCCATTCGCGTTCGGCCAGGGCTGGAGTGGCGATGAGGACCAGGGCCGCAGTCGCGTCGCGGTGATCAGCGACACCCTCAATGACAAGTTGTTCAAGGGCGAGAACAGCATCGGCAAGGAAGTGCTGGTCGAGGGCAATGCCATGCGCATCGTCGGCGTGCTCAAGGAATGGAAGCCCGCCCCCAAGTTCTACGACCTGTACTCGGGCAAGTTCGACTCCGAGGAGGATGTCTACCTGCCCTTCAGCACCGCCCTGGAACTCAAGCTGGGCCGCAATGGCAGCATGAACTGCTTCGGCCGCGAGCTGGTCAATGACGCCACCGCAGTGAACGTGCCGTGCTCGTGGATCCAGTACTGGGTCGAGCTGAACTCGCCCGGCGATGCCAAGGACTTCAAGGCCTACCTGGACAACTACTCCGAGCAGCAGCGCGCTGCCGGCCGCTTCGAGCGCCCGGCCAACACCCGCCTGCGTGATGTCATGGACCTGATGGAATACCGCAATGCGGTGCCGGGCGACGTGCGCCTGCAGATGTGGCTGGCCTTCGGCTTCCTGCTGGTCTGCCTGGTCAATACCGTTGGCCTGCTGCTGGCCAAGTTCCTGCGTCGCAGCGGTGAGATCGGCGTGCGCCGTGCACTGGGCGCCAGCCGCGCCGAAATCTTCAAGCAGTGCCTGATCGAGGCCGGCACGATTGGCCTGGCCGGCGGCCTGCTCGGACTGGTATTCGCCTTGTTTGGCCTGTGGGCGGTACGCCAGCGGCCGGCCGAGTACGCCTCGCTCGCCCACCTGGATGGCTCGATGCTGCTGGTCACCTTCGCCCTGGCGGTGCTGGCCAGCATGCTCGCCGGCATCCTGCCTGCCTGGCGCGCCATGCAGGTAACCCCGGCATTGCAGCTCAAGAGCCAGTAACGCCATTACCCCCTCCCTTGCGCAACGCGCAGGGGAGCGCCGGGGAGGGGTGCTTTGGCAGTTGCCCTCGCCTCTCCCAACCAAACCCCATTCCCAGCTCCACGCTTCCCCGGAGAAACCTCATGGAAATCCGCCCCATCCTCTCCACGCTGTCGCGGCACAAGACAGCCGCCGCACTGATCGTGCTGGAGATCGCGCTGAGCTGCGCCATCATCTGCAACGCACTGTTCATCGTGTCGCAGCGCATCGACGCCATGCAGCTGGCCAGCGGCATCGATGACAACCACCTGATCGAGATCGGCCTGAGCGGCATTGGTGAGCAGGTTGATGCCGACGCCCGCACCGCCGAGGACATCGCCTCGCTGCGTGGCATCCCCGGCGTCGAGAGCGTGGCCATCGTCAACCAGCTGCCGTTCCAGGGTGGGTCCTGGAATACCTCGCTGGCAGCCACCGCGGAGCCCGAAGCGCAGTCGATCAATGGTGCCCAGTACATGGTGGGCGAGAACGCGCTCAAGACCCTGGGAGTCAAGCTGGTCGCCGGCCGCGATTTCAATGCCGATGAGTACCAGAGCAGCGACGTGCTGGAGAAGGTGGAAGACCTGGGCAAGCTGAAAGCACCGGCCATCCTCACCGAAGCCATGGCCAAGCAGTTCTTCCCGGACGGCAATGCAGTTGGCAAGACGCTGTACATGGCCAACATCCCGGTGACCGTGGTGGGCGTGGCGCAGACCCTGCTGCGTCCGAACATGCAGGACAACAACCGCACCCACTCGCTCATCTTTCCGATCCGCATGAACTTCTCCAATGGCGGCCGCTACATCCTGCGCGTCACCGACCCGGGCCGTCGCAATGAGGTGTTGAAGCAGGCGTTGGCGACGCTGGACAAGAACGATCCCAACCGCCTGGTCTGGACCAAACAGACCGTTGAAGAAAAGCGTGCCAAGAACTTCGCCAATGACCGCGACATGATCGGCCTGTTGCTGATCGTCAGCGGCCTGCTGTTGCTGGTGACCGCACTGGGCATCATCGGCCTGGCCAGCTTCTGGGTGCAGCAGCGCACCAAGCAGATCGGCATCCGTCGTGCGCTGGGTGCCACCCGCGCACAGATCCTGCGCTACTTCCAGACCGAGAACTTCCTGCTGGCCGGTATCGGCATCGTGGTCGGCATGTTGCTGGCCTACCTGCTCAACCAGTGGCTGATGGGCCGCTACGAGCTGCCGCGCCTGCCGCTGCTGTATCTGCCGGTAGGTGCGGTGCTGTTGTGGCTGCTGGGCCAGATCGCGGTGTTCGGCCCCGCCCGCAAGGCAGCATCGATTCCACCGGCGGTGGCCACCCGCAGCACCTGATCCGTCGGCTCAAGGAAGGGACATGTTCGGCTATTACCTGCAATTGGCGTGGCGCGGCTTCGGCCGCAACAAGGTGCTGACCACCTTGATGGTGCTGACCATTGCGGTCGGCATCGGCGCGACCATGACCACCCTTGGCCTGTACTTCGTACTGTCAGGGGATCCGATTCCACGCAAGAGCCAGCAGCTGTTCTACCCGCAGCTGGAACCGCGCAGCCTGGGCAAGGACGCCACGCTGGAATCGGATCCGCTGGCGCAGATGACCCGCTACGACGCCGAGGAGTTGCTGCGGCAGAAGCGTGGCGACCGCCAGGCGCTGATGTCTGCCGGATCGGTGACGGTGCTTCCTACGGGTAGGGCCACGCAGCCGTTCCGGGTGATGACGCGCTATACCTCGGCTGACTTTTTCCCGATGTTCGAAGTCCCGCTGGCCGCCGGCAATGCCTGGAGCGCGGCCGAGGATGATGGCCGCGCCTTGGTTGCGGTCATTGATCGCAAACTGGCGCAACGGCTGTACGGCACGGACGACGCCATCGGCAAGCAGCTGCGCCTGCCGCAAGGTGTGTTCCAGGTGGTCGGCGTGCTCGGCAACTGGAAGCCGACGCCGCGCTTCTATGACCTGACCAGCCAGCGTTATGGCGGCGACGAACAGGTCCTGCTGCCGTTCTCCACCTCGCGCGCACTGACCTTGGATACCCAGGGCAGCATGACCTGCTGGGGCAGCAGCGATGGCGGCGAAGGCAATCGCGGCCTGACCGCACCCTGCGCCTGGTTGCAGTACTGGGTGCAGCTGGACACGCCGGACAAGGCCCGCGATTACCTGAAGTACCTGGCTGACTATTCCGATAGCCAGCGCGCCAGTGGCCGCTTCGAGCGCCCCACCAATGTGCGCCTGCATGACGTGATGGGCTGGCTGGACTTCAACCGCATCGTACCCAACGACGTGCGCCTGCAGATGTGGCTGGCCTTCGGCTTCCTGCTGGTCTGCCTGATCAATACGGTGAGCCTGCTGCTGGCCAAGTTCCTGCGCCGCAGCGGCGAGATCGGCGTCCGTCGATCGCTGGGCGCCTCACGCGCGGACATCTTCAAACAATGCCTTGTCGAAGCAGGTTCAATCGGGCTGGCCGGCGGAGTGCTGGGGCTGGGCTTCGCCGCGATCGGTCTGTGGCTGATCCGCCAGCAACCGGATGAGTACGCACAGTTGGCGCAGATGGATCTCACCACCCTGTGGATGACCTTCGTTCTGGCCGTTGGCGTGAGTCTGCTTGCGGGGCTGCTGCCAGCCTGGCGGGCAATGCAGATCCCACCTGCATTGCAGCTCAAGAGCCAATGACGCGATGGCATTGAATCCATCCAGCGAGCAACGGCAGCTTACGCCGCCACGGAGAACCCCTTTGGACATCCGCCCCATCCTGTCGATGCTGTCCCGGCACAAGATCGCTGCGTTGCTGGTCATATTCGAGATCGCGATCAGCTGCGCCATCATCTGCAATGCGGTTTTCATCATCAACAACCGCATTGCGCAGCTACAGCTGAAAAGCGGCGTGGCCGAGGACGAGCTGGTCTACCTGGCCACCAGCAGCCTGCTGCCGGACGTCAATTACGATGCCCCGCGCAAACAGGATCTGGCCACACTTGCTGCCGTCCCCGGGGTCAGAGCGGCCAGCAGCATCAACCAGATTCCCTATGGTGACAATGTCTGGGGCTCGGGCATACGCCTGCAACCGGACCAGGTGCGTCCGACAGTACATGCCACCAACTACATGGACGACGGCCAGTTGCTGCCGACCTTTGGCCTGCAGTTGCGCGAAGGCCGCGGCTTCAAGCCCGACGAATACCTGGAGAACAGCGCCTTCAATGGCGCCGGCGCCAGCCCGGTGGTACCGAGCGTTCTGTTGAGCCACTCACTGGCCAAGTCCATGTTTCCAGATGGCAACGCGGTGGGCAGCAACATCTATGTCTGGGGTAGCAAGCCAACCCAGGTCGTGGGCGTAATCGATGACCTGCTGGCACCAGGGGAAGCCGGCGAGTTCAACAACCGCTTCGACAGCATGGTTTTCCCGGTCCGGGTCTCCAATGGCGCCTATGCGCTGCGCACCGCTCCTGAGCAGCGGGAGGCCGTGCTCAAGGCCGCCATTGCGGCACTCAACAAAACCGACCCCAACCGCATCATCGAACAACAAGGCACGCTGTCGCGGATGCGCGATGACTTCCATCACCGCGACCGCTCGGTGATCTGGCTGCTGCTGGCGGTGAGCATCGCGCTGCTGGCAGTAACCGCATTCGGCATCGTTGGCCTTGCCAGCTTCTGGATGCAGCAGCGCACCCGTCAGATCGGCATCCGTCGCGCACTGGGCGCCACCCGCAAGCATATCCTTCGCTCCTTCCAGCTGGAAAACCTGCTGCTGAGCAGCGCCGGCATCGTCCTTGGACTGATGCTGGCCTATGCGCTGAACCTGGTGCTGATGAGCCAGTACGAGCTGCCGCGCCTGCCGCTGATCTATCTACCCATCGCAGCGCTGCTGCTGTTGCTGCTGGGCCAATTCGCCGTGCTCGGCCCCGCGCGACGCGCAGCGGCCGTCCCACCAGCGGTAGCCACGCGTGCCGCCTGATTCACTTCCAATGTTCGCCGGAGTCGCCTCGATGAAAACCAAGCTGCCGTCCCTGCTGCTGATGCTGTGCCCGCTGCTGGTGATCCCAGCCCATGCAGCCGATGCTGACAATGCCAGCCTGCACGACACCATCGCCGCACTCGACCACGGCATGTTCGACAGCTTCAACCATTGCAGCGATCCAGCCCAGTTCGAAAAGCACGCCAGCTACTTCGACCCGGCAGTGGAGTTCTACCACGACAACGGCGGTGTCACCTGGACCCGCGATGCCATGCTGGCGAACACCCGCAAGCATGCCTGCGGCAACTACACCCGGCAGTTGCTACCAGGCACGCTGGAGGTATTCCCGATCAAGGACTTCGGCGCCATCGAACAAGGCCAGCACCAATTCTGTGATCTGAAGGGCGAACACTGTGATGGCGTAGCCGACTTCGTCATCATCTGGCGCCTGCGCGATGGTCAGTGGCAGGCAACGCGGGTGCTGAGCTATGCGCACCGCGCGGCGGCAGTATCCACGCCATGAACTACACGCTGGAAACCGGACTGCGTGGTTGCATCCGCCACCCAAGGACGATGGCGCTGGTCGTACTCACCCTTGCCCTGGGCCTGGCCTCGGTGATGACCATGCTCACGCTGTTGTCGGTATTGGCCGCCGACCCGCTGCCCGGCATCAGCCACAACCTGCACCTGGCCTGGGCAGACTCGCGCGAGGCGGCAAAAAGTGGTGAAAGCGACAGCTACGGTGACGGCTCGCCGGTGCCGCCGCTGTGGAAGCTGGCCGACGTGCAGGCGATGCGCCAGCTACGCCCGGATGTCCCACAAGTGGCCCTGCTCACCGCCCCGCTGACCGTCAGCAACACCGACAACACGCTCAGCAAGAACGTTTCGACCAGCCTGGCCATCGGCCCGATGCTGCAGGTATTCGGCGTACCGCTGCGCTACGGGCGTTCCTGGACAGCGGAAGAAGAAGCCGCACGTACACCGGTGGTGATCATCAGCCGCGCACTCAGCCAACACCTGCTGGGGCGCGAAGACGGCACCGGCGCCGAGATCCGTGTGGGCAAGCACAACTTCCACGTCATCGGCATCAGCGAGCGTTGGGCGCCCCGCCCGCGCCCGCATTTCCTGCCTTCAAACAATGCCGGTTGGGACGGCGATGGCGATGAGCTGTTCGCACCCGCCGAGGCGGTGCTGGCGTCAGGCGCAGAGATCACCAGCACCCGCATCTGCGATGGCAATGGCTTCGGCGGCTTCCGCTTCGATCAGATCGATACCCAGCAATGCCGATGGCTGGTGCTGTGGGCGGAGTTGAAGGATGCACAGCAGCGCGACAACTACGCACAAAGCCTGCAGAGCTTTGCTACCGATCGCCATACCGCCGGCATCTTCGCGCGCGCAGCCAACACCCGCCTGCAGTCGATGGCGCAGTGGTTGCATACCAACCGCGTGGTGCCGGACAGCGTGCGCTTGAATCTTTGGCTTGCGGCGGGCTTGTTGGTGTTGTGCCTGGTCAATGTTGCCGGCCTGCTGGCAGCGCGCTTCCTGCGCCGTGCCGGTGAGCATGGTGTGCGTCGTGTACTGGGCGCGCCGCGTCGTTCGATCATCGCCGCCTGCCTGGTGGAGTCCACCTTGGCCGGTTTGCTGGGTGGATTGCTGGCGTTGCCGCTGACGCTGGCCGGCCTGTGGCTGATGCGCCAGCAGGGCGAAGCTTATTCATCATTGGCACGGCTGAGCCCAGCCCTGTTTGCTGCATTGCTGTTGATGGCGGTAATCACCGGCGTGGTGGTCGGTCTGCTGCCAGCCATCCGTGCTGCGCGCCAGGAACCCGCGCTGCAGGTCAAAACCCTATGAACAAGGCTATCGCATGAATCCGCTGCTCTCCTCCATGCGCCGCCAGCCGCTGATGCCCTGGTTGATCGTGCTGCAGATCACCGTGGCCTGCGCCATCCTGTGCAACACCTTGTTTCTGCTCGCGCAACAAGCAGGGCCGCTGTTGATCGACGATGGCATCGCCGACAAGGAAGTCATCGTCATCGACCAGGTGGTGCGCCCGGATGGCAACTGGACTGCGGCACAGGCCAGCGCCGGTGCCGATGCACTTGCACAGATTCCGGGCGTCAAGCGTGCCACCGCCGTGGTTGGCGCACCGATGCGCGAAACCTTGACCATGGTCTATGACCTGAAGTCACCCAACGGCCCCACCGTGCAGGTCAGCGGCTTCATCGGCAAGCAGCTGATCGACACGCTGGGCCTGCAGCTCAGCCGTGGCCGCGACTTCCTCGACAACGAGTACGCCGATCTGCAGCTCGGTGACGATGCCAACAGTGCCAGCACGCCCATCATCATCACCGAGGCTCTGGGCCGAATCCTGTTCGATGGCAATCCGGTCGGGCAGGCGCTCACCTCTGGCGATGACAGCAGCCACTATGTAGTTGTCGGTGTTGTCGCCCACCTGCTGCGCTACCAGCTCAGCGAGTTGGACGACGGCAAGGCCGAGTACGCCATCCTGTTGCCGCGACGCCCGGCGGGCCTGCCACTGCTGAGTTTCGTGGTACGCGCCGAGGCCGATCAGCGCGATGCGGTGATCAAGGCCGTGCCTGGCGTACTGCAGACGGTCTATGCCGGACAGATGGCAAAGAGCTTCAACCCGGTCGTGTCCAGTTACGAGCAGTTGCGCAGCAACGGCATGCGCAACCGCCGCGCCGCGGTATGGCTGCTGCTCACGGTCAACGCGGTTGTCGCCACCATCACCTTGATCGGCATCGCCAGCCTCAGCGGCTACTGGATACAGCAACGCACCCGCCAGATCGGCATCCGTCGTGCTCTTGGCGCCACCCGCAGCCAGGTGATGCACCACTTCCTCGCCGAGAACCTGCTGCTGACCGTGGGTGGGCTGCTGATCGGCCTGCTGCTGGCGTTGCTGATCAACCAGTGGTTGATGCAGCATTACGAGCTGCCACGGCTGCCATGGGCCTATCTGCTGGTTGCCGGCGGCTTGATGTTGCTGCTCGGGCAAGTAGCGGTCGCAGCACCGGCACGGCGTGCAGCGCAATTGCCACCTGCCAGCGCGACCCGCAGCGTGTAATGTGCTGACTTCGGCGCCAGCGCTGCGTCCCCTTATCTTCTTCTGCGACAACTGATGCCACAGATCCTGATCATCGACGACAACACCGCCGTGGCCACCGCGCTGGATGTGCTGTTCTCCCTGCACGACATCGACACCCGCCATGCCACCTCGCCCGAGCAGGGCCTGGCGATGCTGGCCGAACATGAATTCGATCTGGTCCTGCAGGACATGAACTTCACCGCCGACACCACCTCCGGCGAGGAAGGCCAGGATCTGTTCCGGCGCATCCGCCAGGCGCATCCGGACCTGCCGGTGATCCTGCTCACCGCCTGGACGCACCTGGACAGCGCGGTGGAACTGGTCAAGGCCGGCGCCTCCGACTACCTGGCCAAGCCCTGGGATGACGGCCGCCTGCTGACCACGGTCAACAACCTGCTGGAACTGGCCGAGGCGCGCCGCGAGCTGGCCCGCCGCCGTGCCCGCGAGCAGCGCCAGCAACAGGCCCTGCATGACCGCTACGATCTGCGCGGGCTGGTATTCGCCGACCCGTCCAGCGAGCGCATCATCGCCCTCGCCTGCCAGGTCGCGCGCTCGGAACTGCCGGTGTTGATCACCGGCCCCAACGGCGCAGGCAAGGAAAAGATCGCCGAGATCATCCAGGCCAACTCCGCGCACAAGAAAGGCCCATTCGTCGCACTGAACTGTGGCGCCATTCCCTCCGAGCTGATCGAAGCCGAACTGTTCGGTACCGAAGCCGGTGCCTATACCGGTGCCAACAAGGCCCGCGAAGGCAAGTTCGAGGCCGCCGATGGCGGCACCTTGTTCCTGGACGAAATCGGCAACCTGTCGCTGACCGGGCAGATGAAACTGCTACGTGTGCTGGAAACCGGCCGTTTCGAGCGGCTGGGCTCCAACCGCGAGCGGCAGGTGAAGGTGCGCGTGGTCAGCGCTACCAATGCCGACCTGCCAGCGATGATCCGTGCGGGCAGCTTCCGCGAGGATCTCTACTACCGGCTCAACACGGTCGAGCTCAGCCTGCCGCCGCTGGCTGAGCGCCGCGAGGACATCCTGCCGCTGGCACAGTACTTCCTCGCCGATGGCAAACCGCTGTCGGCGCCGGCATTACAGGCACTGCAGCGCCACAGCTGGCCGGGCAACGTGCGCGAGCTGCGCAATGTGATCCAGCGCGCCGCCCTGCTCGCACAGGGCTCGCGCATCGAAGTCGCCGACCTGAACCTGCCACGTGCACCCGCGCGGCCTACCGCACCGGCGGACGAGCCCGATCGCGAGCACATTGTCAGCGCTCTGGAACGTGCTGGCGGCGTCATCGCCCAGGCTGCCGCCGAACTGGGTTTAAGCCGGCAAGCGCTGTACCGCCGCATGGATCGCCACGGTATCCCGCGCGAGTGAGCACCCATCAGTGAAAACGCGCTCCTTCACCTTCACCCTGTTCCTGCGCCTGCTGCCGGTGCTGGCACTTGCTGCGGCCCTGCCATGGTTCCTGGCCTACTGGATGGACCGTGGCTGGGTGGTGGTAAGCGTGTCTACCCTCCTGCTGCTGGCCGCGATGTGGTGGGCGCTGAGCCGCGCCACCGCGCCGATCCGCTCGCTGCTACGGGCGCTGGCCGGCACCACCAGCAGTTACCGCGATGGCGAGTTCAACTTCGGCGTGCATTGGCGCGGCCACGATGAGTTCGCGCAGCTGGTGCAGGCCCATGCCGAATTGGGCGATGTGCTGCGCGAGCAGCGGCAATCGCTGGTGCAGCGCGAGCTGCTGCTCGACACCATGGTGCAGAACACGCCGGTGGCGATGCTGCTGCTGACCGATGGTGGCGATGGCGTGCAACGGGTGACCTTCTCCAACACCGCTGCGCGCAAGCTGCTGCATGGTGGCTGGAAGCTTGAGGGTCAGCGCATGCACGAGTTGCTGGAGAACATGCCGATCGAGCTGCGCAATGCCATTGCCCGCGGCGGCGACAGCCTGTTCGCGGTGCGTGATCCGGATGCCGCCGAAGACGATGATGACGACGAGCAGATCTACCACTTGTCACGTCGTGCCTTCCATTTGAATGGCCGCCCGCACGAATTGCTGCTGCTGCGCCTGCTCACCGCAGAGCTACGCCGCCAGGAAGTACAGACCTGGAAGAAGGTGATCCGCGTGATCAGCCACGAGCTCAACAACTCCCTGGCACCGATTGCTTCGCTGGCGCATTCCGGCGCCGAACTGGTACGACGCGGCCGCCATGATCGCCTTGAAGATATCTTCGGCACGGTGGAAGAACGCGCCCGTCATCTGGAGGGTTTCATCCGCGGCTATGCACGTTTCGCCAAGCTGCCGCAGCCGCAGCTGCAGACCGTGGCCTGGAGCCAGTTCCTGCACGGCCTGCAGCAGCAGATCAGCTTCCGCATGGCGCCGATGGTCGACGAGCAGTACAGCCGCCTGGATCAATCGCAGTTTTCGCAGGCCCTGCTGAACCTGCTGAAGAATGCGCACGAAGCCGGTGCTGACAATGGCGCACCCGATGATTCGGTGGAAGTGCGTATCGCGCGCCTGCCCAACTGGCTGCGCATCGAGGTATTGGATCGCGGCACCGGCATGAACGAAGCGGTACTGCAGAACGCATTGATGCCGTTCTATTCAACCAAGCGCAATGGCACCGGCCTTGGCCTGGCCTTGACCCGCGAGATCATCGAGGCACATGGCGGTCGCATCTCCCTGCAGAACCGCAAGGACGGCGGCCTGTGCGTGGCGATCCTGCTGCCACACGACTAAGCGGGCGTAACCATGGTTGTGGGAGCGGCATCAGCCGCGAAGCTGATACCGCATCAGCATCAGCATCAGCATCAGCACCCGCACCACCGGTTATCTGAAACTGTCCTGGCTTCGTGGCTTACGCCGCTCCTGCAAATCGGTGGGGTCACGGAGAAGGCCTTGCCGAGCATGGCTCGGCACTACGCCCCCTCCCTTTTGCGCAGCAAAGGGGAGGGTCGGGGAGGGGTTGGCTTTACCGCCTTTGATGTTGCACCGGCTTCGCGGCTTACGCTGCTCCCACAAGAAGCGGTTTACGGCTACGGCAAGATCCGCTGCATCGCCAACCGCAACTCCATTGGAAAGCCCGCCGCTGCCTCCGCCGCCATCACCTCGCGCATGCCTGCGCTCCACGCATGCGATGGCCATTCACTGAAACCCTCGCTGGCATAGAAGGGGGCATTCCAGGCCACGTCGCTCAAGGTGGTGAGCACCGCCCGGTGATGTCCTGATGCCCTCGCCTGCCGCAACGCGTGCCGCAGCAAGGCACGGCCCAAGCCTTTGCGGCCATGCGTCGGTGCAACGTCCATCTGCTGGATATGGAAGTCAGCACCAAGCACACCTGCCATCAGATAGCCGGCCAGTTGCTGTTCACTGACGATGACCCACAACATTCCACGCTGCCAAGCCTGTTCGAACAACGCTGGCTCGGTTGGACTCGCTGCAAACACCATCGCAGCAGGATGTCCACGCAGGCGTTCACCCGCCTGCGCTTCTATCAGTGGCAGCAGCGCGAGCTCACCGCACTGCGCCAACCTTGGTTCAGGACTTTTTGACAGGACGGGTCCAGCCTTCAAGGGTCTGCTGGCGTGTGCGGGCCACCGTCAGCTGGCCTGCCGGCGCGGTGCGGGTGATCACCGAGCCGGCACCAATGGTGGCACCGTCCTCGATTGTCACTGGTGCCACCAGCGAGCTGTTGGAGCCGACAAAGACCTTGTCACCGATCGTGGTCTGGAACTTGTTCACGCCGTCATAGTTGCAGGTGATGGTGCCGGCACCGATGTTGGTGCCGCTGCCGATCACCGCATCACCCAGATAAGTGAGATGGTTGGCCTTGCTGCCCTTGCCCAGCGTTACCTTCTTGGTCTCCACGAAGTTGCCCACGTGCACTCCATCGGCCAGCACGGTGCCCGGGCGCAGCCGCGCGAACGGACCGATCTGGGCTGCGCCTTCGCTGATCACACCTTCCAGATCGCAATGCGGGCGAACTTCGGTACCCGCACCAAGCTTGACGTTCTTCAATCGCACGAAGGCACCGATGCTGACGCCATCGCCCAACTCGACCTCGCCCTCCAGAATCACGTTGGCGTCGATCTGCACGTCGCGGCCGACCTTGACCGTGCCGCGTTGATCAAAGCGCGAGGGGTCCAGCAGACGCGCACCCTGCTCGCACAGCGCCTTGGCGGCGCGCACCTGCCATGCCCGTTCCAGCTGCGAGAGCTGCCAGGGATCGTTCGCACCTTCGGCCTCCTGGGCATCGGCTACCAGCACCAGCTCGGCCGGCGCATATTCGTTGGCGGCCGAGGCGAACACGTCGGTCAGGTAGTACTCGCCCTGCGCGTTGCGGTTGGAAAGACCCGATAGCCAGCGGCGCAGCGCGGTGGACTCGGCGGTGATGATGCCGGTGTTCACCGTGCGGATACGCTTCTGTTCGTCGCTGGCATCCTTCTGCTCGACGATGGCTGCGACCTTGCCTTCGGCATCACGGACGACACGACCGTAGCCGCTGGGGTCATCCAGCTCAGCCACCAGTACCGCCAGACGCGGGCCGTTGTTCAACAGCGCGCCCAGCGTCTGCGCGCGCATCAATGGCACATCACCGTACAGCACCAACACCTGCGCGGTATCGGGCACATTGGGCATGGCCTGTTGCACCGCATGGCCGGTGCCCAGTTGCTGGCGCTGTTCGGCCCACAGCAGGTCCTGCTGATCGGCGAAGGCCGCACGTACGGCTTCGCCACCATGGCCGTAGACCACGTGGATGCCAACCGGCTGCAGTTCGCGGGCGGTAGCAATCACGTGGGCCAACATCGGCTGCCCGGCGATGGGTTGCAGCACCTTGGGCAACAGCGATTTCATGCGCTTGCCGGCGCCGGCGGCGAGGATGATGACGTGCAGCGGCTGGGTCATGCGTACAGCTTCCTTCGAGGGTCTCTGGATTCTAAGCGCAAGGGGGTAGCATTGCAGGCCATCACTCGAACCGCTGCGTCCATGAGCCTGTTCCGTCAAGGCAGTCAGTACATCGCTATTGGCCTGCTGCAGCTGGCCCTGGACTGGGGTGTGTTTGTCGCCGCCACCGCGCTCGGCCTACCGGTGGCACCAGGCAATCTGCTGGGGCGGATCAGCGGCGCGGTGCTTGGTTTTTGGCTCAATGGCCGCTACACCTTTGCCACGCAGGGCGAGCAGCGCCATGGTTGGAAGCGCTTCGCACGTTTTTGGGTGCTATGGCTGCTGATGACCGTGATCAGCACTGGTCTGATCGACTGGGTCGCACAGTCGCTTGGCCTGCAATATGCGTGGTTGGCCAAGCCAGTGGTCGAGCTGGGCCTGGCGGTGGTGAACTTCTTCGCGCTACGCCATGTGGTGTATCGCTGAGCAGGCTGTTGTGGTGCCGAGCCATGCTCGGCAGAGGATTTACTGGTAATGCCCTTGCCGAGCATGGCTCGGCACTACCGGTTGGCTTTACTGGTAGAGCCCCTGCCGAGCATGGCTCGGCACTACAAAAGCATGCCTCAAAAAAAAACGCCGGCGTTGGCCGGCGTTTTTCTTGATGCTGCTGCAATCCTCAGTGCTTGAGGTTGCGGCGCAGACGCTCCAGGGCTTGCAGCTGGGCGGTGACTTCGGCCAGCTTCTGCTGTGCCTCGGCCAGTTCCATGGCTTCGCCACGGTGGGCAAGCACGCGCTCTGCTTCTTCCTTGGCCTTGCGCACCGACGCTTCATCGATGTCGGTAGCGCGGATGGCGGTGTCGGCCAGCACGGTCACGACCTGCGGCTGTACTTCCAGGATGCCGCCGGAAATGGCGAAATCCAGGTGCTCGCCTGCAGCGGTGGTGACCACGACCTTACCCGGCTTCAGACGGGTGATCAGCGGTGCGTGCTTGGGCGCGATGCCCAGCTCGCCCAGCTCACCGGTGGCCACGACCAGGGTCGCTTCGCCGCTGAAGATCTGCTGCTCGGCACTGACGATGTCGCAACGGATGGTGCTCATGGATCTCTCTTCGCCTGGTTGGGTGGGCCTGCGCCCACCGCAGGTTGCCGCGTGTGCGGAGCATGCTCCGCCCTACGTGGTTATTAGGCCTTTTCAGCCATCTTCTTGGCCTTCTCGACCGCTTCTTCGATGCCGCCGACCATGTAGAACGCCTGCTCCGGCAGGTGGTCGTATTCGCCATCGACGATGGCCTTGAAGCCACGGATGGTGTCCTTCAGCGGCACGTACTTGCCCGGCGAGCCGGTGAACACTTCGGCCACGTGGAACGGCTGGCTGAAGAAGCGCTCGATCTTACGGGCGCGCGACACGGCTTCCTTGTCTTCCTGGGACAGTTCGTCCATACCCAGGATGGCAATGATGTCCTTCAGTTCCTTGTACTTCTGCAGGGTCTGCTGGACGCGCTGTGCGGTGTCGTAGTGCTCGGTACCGATGACCTGCGGGTCCATCTGGCGCGAGGTCGAGTCCAGCGGATCCACGGCCGGGTAGATACCCAGCGAGGCGATCGAACGCGACAGGGTCACGGTCGAATCCAAGTGGGCGAACGTGGTGGCCGGCGACGGGTCGGTCAAGTCATCGGCGGGCACGTACACGGCCTGGATCGAGGTGATCGAGCCGGACTTGGTCGAGGTGATGCGCTCCTGCAGGACGCCCATTTCCTCGGCCAGCGTCGGCTGGTAACCCACCGCCGACGGCATACGACCCAGCAGTGCCGACACTTCGGTACCGGCCAGGGTGTAGCGGTAGATGTTATCGACGAACAGCAGCACGTCCTTGCCCTTGCCGCTGGCGTCCTTCTCATCACGGAAGTACTCCGCCATGGTCAGGCCGGTCAGTGCAACGCGCAGACGGTTGCCCGGCGGCTCGTTCATCTGGCCGTACACCATCGCCACCTTGTCGAGGACGTTGGAGTCCTTCATTTCGTGGTAGAAGTCGTTGCCCTCACGGGTACGCTCACCCACGCCGGCGAACACGGACAGGCCGCTGTGCGCCTTGGCGATGTTGTTGATCAGCTCCATCATGTTGACGGTCTTGCCGACGCCGGCGCCGCCGAACAGGCCGACCTTGCCGCCCTTGGCGAACGGGCACATCAGGTCGATGACCTTGATACCGGTTTCCAGCAGCTCGGTCGAGGAAGACTGGTCTTCATACGACGGCGCCGAACGGTGGATTTCCCAGCTGTCCGAAGCCTGCACCGGACCGGCTTCGTCGATCGGGCGACCCAGCACGTCCATGATGCGGCCCAGGGTGCCAGCGCCGACCGGCACCGAGATGGCGCGGTTGGTGTTGGTGGCAACCAGGCCACGCTTCAGGCCGTCGGTCGAGCCCAGCGCAATCGCGCGGACGATACCGTCACCCAGCTGCTGCTGGACTTCCAGCGTGATTTCGGTGTTGTCGACCTTCAGCGCGTCGTACACCTTCGGCACGTCGGTGCGCGGGAATTCGACGTCGACGACCGCGCCGATGATCTGAACGATCTTGCCCTGACTCATTGCTGCATCCTCTAAATGTGTGCTGTTGACTGCGCGCGTTAGACCGCTGCCGCGCCGCTGACGATTTCGGAGATTTCCTGGGTGATCGCTGCCTGGCGGGCCTTGTTGTAGACCAGCTGCAGGGTTCCGATCATCTTGTTCGCGTTGTCGCTTGCCGCCTTCATCGCCACCATGCGAGCTGCGTGCTCGGAGGCAACATTCTCCAGCACCGCCTGATACACCAACGATTCGATGTAGCGGGTGATCACGTGCTCAAGCACAGTTGCCGCGTCGGGCTCGTACAGGTAATCCCAGTCGTGTGAAGCCACCTGCTTTTCGGCGGCCGGCAACGGCAGCAGCTGGTCGAAGCTGGCCTTCTGCGTCATCGTGTTGATGAAGCGGTTGTAGACCAGGTAGACGCGGTCAACCTTGCCTTCGGTGAAGGCATCCAGCATGACCTTGATCACGCCGATCAGCGTTTCCAGCTTGGGCTGGTCGCCGATGTTGGCCACCGAGGCGGCCATGTTGACGTTGACGCGACGGAAGAACGCGCCGGCCTTCTGGCCAACGGTCACCACGTCGATCTCGGCGCCCTTGTCCTGCCAGTCGCGCATTTCCGCGACCGTCTTGCGGAACAGGTTGTTGTTCAGGCCGCCGGCCAGACCGCGATCGGAAGAGATCACGATGTAACCCACGCGCTTGACCTGCTCACGCTCGACCAGGAACGGGTGCTGGAAATCGGTGCTGGCCTGGGCCAGGTGACCGATCACCTGCTTCATCGCCTGCGCGTACGGACGCGAGGTCTTCATCCGATCCTGCGCCTTGCGGATCTTGGAGGCCGAGACCATTTCGAGCGCGCGCGTCACCTTGCGGGTGTTCTGCACGCTCTTGATCTTGGTTTTGATTTCGCGTCCGCTTGCCATCTCTTATTCCCGTAGAGCGGGGCTATGCCCCGCTTTATCAGTGTGAAGCGGAGCAAGGCTCCGCTCTACATACGCTCTTACCAGGTGCCGGTGCTCTTGAAATCGGCGATGCCCTTCTTGAAGGCAGCTTCGATGTCGTCGTTCCAGGCGCCGGTGCTGTTGATCTTGGAGGTCAACTCACCTGCGGTGTTGGCGAAGTGTGCATGCAGGCCGGCTTCGAACGAGAGCAGCTTGTTGACCGGCACGTCGTCGAGGAAGCCCTCGTTGACGGCGTAGATCGACAGTGCCTGGTCGGCGATCGACATCGGTGCGTACTGCTTCTGCTTCATCAGCTCGGTGACGCGCTGACCGCGCTCCAGCTGCTTGCGGGTGGCTTCGTCCAGGTCCGAGGCGAACTGCGCGAACGCAGCCAGCTCACGGTACTGGGCCAGCGAGATACGGATGCCGCCGGACAGCTTCTTGATGATCTTGGTCTGGGCCGAACCACCGACGCGCGACACCGAGATACCGGCGTTGACGGCCGGACGGATACCTGCGTTGAACAGGTCGGTTTCCAGGAAGATCTGGCCGTCGGTGATCGAGATCACGTTGGTCGGAACGAATGCGGAAACGTCGCCAGCCTGGGTTTCGATGATCGGCAGTGCGGTCAGCGAACCGGTCTTGCCGGTGACGGCGCCGTTGGTGAACTTCTCCACGTACTCTTCCGACACGCGAGCTGCGCGCTCGAGCAGGCGGGAGTGCAGGTAGAACACGTCACCCGGGTAGGCTTCGCGGCCCGGCGGGCGCTTCAGCAGCAGCGAGATCTGGCGGTAGGCAACAGCCTGCTTGGACAGATCGTCGTACACGATCAGGGCGTCTTCGCCGCGGTCCATGAAGTACTCACCCATGGTGCAGCCAGCGTAGGCGCTGATGTACTGCATCGCAGCCGATTCGGAAGCGGTGGCAGCCACGACCACGGTGTGGGCCAGGGCGCCGTTCTCTTCCAGCTTGCGCACGATGTTGGCAACGGTCGAGGCCTTCTGGCCGATCGCTACGTACACGCACTTGATGCCGGTGCCCTTCTGGTTGATCACGGCGTCGATCGCCATGGCCGTCTTACCGGTCTGGCGGTCACCGATGATCAGCTCGCGCTGGCCACGGCCGATCGGGATCATCGAGTCGACCGACTTGTAACCGGTCTGCACCGGCTGGTCGACCGACTTGCGCCAGATCACGCCCGGAGCAACGCGCTCCACCGGAGCGGTCAGCGCGGTGCCCAGCGGGCCCTTGCCGTCGATCGGCTCACCCAGCGCGTTGACAACGCGGCCGAGCATTTCCGGGCCAACCGGCACTTCCAGGATGCGGCCGGTGGTCTTGGCCACGTCGCCTTCGCGCAGGTTCTGGTAGTCGCCCAGGACCACGGCGCCGACCGAGTCGCGCTCCAGGTTCAGTGCCAGGGCAAAGGTGTTGTTCGGCAGTTCGATCATTTCGCCCTGCATCACGTCGGCCAGACCGAAGATGCGCACGATGCCGTCGGACACGCTGGTGACGGTGCCTTCGTTGCGCGATTCCGCGGACAGGGCGACCTTCTCGATGCGGGTCTTGATCAGTTCGCTGATTTCAGAGGGGTTGAGCGTGGTAGCCATCGTCAAGTCCTAGTGCCGGCTTGTGGCCGGACGGTAATGTGAATTCAGTGTGCGAGCGCGGTCTGCAGGCGCGACAGCTTGCCCTTGAGCGAGCCATCGATGACCACGTCGCCGGCATCGATCACGGCGCCGCCGATCAGCGAAGCGTCCACCGCGGTCGATACCTCGACGTCGCGGCCGAAACGCTTGCGCAGCGCAGCCTTGATCTTGTCCAGTTCCTCGCCCGACAGTTCGGCGGCCGAGGTGACGGTGGCCTTGACCACGTGTTCGGCTTCAGCGCGCAGCTGCTCGAACAGACCGGAGATTTCCGGCAGCTGCTGCAGGCGGCGGCCTTAGGCCCGCAGAGGCAGGGAGCGCCCGTAGGGATCGCTGGTCGCGGCCGGAGTCCGCAGGGCGACGGCATCGCCGCGGCTCAGCTGCGGATTCGACAGCAAGGCCGACACGCGCGGATCGGCTGCAACGCGGGCGGAGAACGCAAGCGCGTCCGACCACGGCGCGAACTTGCCTTCCTCACGCGCAATCGCGAAAGCGGCGCGGGCGTACGGGCGGGCAAGCGTGAGGGCCTGGCTCATCGATCAGATCTCCGCAGCCAGCTCGTCGAGCAGCGCCTTGTGGGCGTTGGCATCGATTTCGCGCTTGAGCAGCTTTTCGGCGCCGGTCACGGCCAGGGCAGACACCTGCTTGCGCAGATCTTCACGGGCACGGTTGGCGGCAGCGTCGATTTCAGCCTGGGCCAGGTCTTTCTGGCGGGTGGCTTCGGCGATGGCTTCGTTCTTGGCGGCTTCAACGATCTGGTTCGCACGGGCGTGCGCCTGGTCGATGATCTCGTTGGCCTTGCCACGGGCTTCTTTCAGTGCCTCGTTGACCTTTACTTCCGCCTGCGCCAGATCTTTCTGGCTGCGGTCGGCAGCGGCCAAGCCCTCAGCGATCTTCTGCTGGCGCTCTTCAATGGCCTTCAACAACGGCGGCCAGATCTTGGTCGCGATGATCCAGATCAGCAAAGCAAAGGCCAGGGCCTGTGCAAAGAGGGTGAGATTGATATTCATGATTAGCTCGATCGCTGGTGTCGGGGGTGGCTGCGCCGCCGTGGCGGCGCAACCGAAACTTCCTCCGAAGTCGGGTGCCGGCCGGCCCCCGCCGCGCGCACGGGCCGGGGGTCAGCCGTCCCGCGTTGCGGCGTGCGG
>NZ_JBRREG010000011.1:0-64686 GCF_056760155.1 Stenotrophomonas sp. STEN022 | reverse complement strand
TGCTCCTCGGTGAAACGCGACTTCTTCATGCCTGAATCCTCGTTTGTCACGGGGCCCAATGCTACCGACGTCTCTACTTTAGCCTGCACCAGTTTTCTGGGGGTGGGTCAGCGCTGCGGCTTACGGCTGCGGAGTACCAGGCCTTGCTGGCACGCTGGACCCAGGACGCCCAAGCGTTGGAGAGCGCACGGGTCAAGCTGGCCAATGCTCACGCCGACTTGGCCAAGGAGCGAGAACGGCGTGAACAAGCCGAGGCCGAAGCGTTGCGTGCCGGTGTGCGCCAGGACACCTTGGCGCAGTTGCTGGCGCAGTTGCGGCCCGATCGCGCCGACAGTTCAGGTACCAACAAAAATCCGGCAACCAAATGATTTCACGGAAGAAAAAAAAATTCTGGGGGGCATTTTTGCACGTATCTCGGCTTAACCCCACATCCGCCATCCTTATGGGGTTTCCATGGGGGGTGCGCGTGACTTTGTCCGTCGACTCAACACCGACCTTCGCTCGACGCCTCCAACAAGCCCGCCTGCACACGGGTTTGTCGCAGAAGGAGTTGGGCATCCGGGCCGGTCTGGATCCTTACGTGGCCAGCCCCCGAGTCAACCAGTACGAACGTGGCAAGCACGAGCCCAAGCTGGAGACTGCTGAGCGGTTGGCCCAAGCGTTGGGGATCCCCGCCGCCTTCCTTTACACCGACGATGATCTGCTGGCCAAGTTGCTCCTGCGCTGGGGCTCGCTAAGCAAGCAGCAGAAGCGGGAGTTGGTGAAGCTGATCGAGGCCACACCCGAGAAGTAAACCGAACAAGCGCTAGCCCTATGGGCAACCCTTCGCCTCAACCCGCCCATTGGGCGCTCCTGGAGGGAGCTGCAGTGGCCGTGACTAGTGCGACTGACAAGTGGCGGCATCTCAGGCCTACTTGAGATTTTGTTCACGACCGATACACACGCGCCTTGTCTAAAGTGATTTACAATGTCGCCCGTGTCAGCCTCCTCACTTCTACTGCGACTGCTCCTGATCGTCATGCTCGTGCTTAACGGCGCGTGGTCGGCATTTGCGTCGATCAGTATGAACCCGGCCATGGAAGCGCAGGCCAGCGAAGTGGCTGCCGCGGTGCAAGGCGACGAAGACTGCGTCGCCCATCACAGTGCTGAGAATCATCCCGATGCCACCTCGATTGAAAGGGCTGGCACTGGGCATGGCGACCATGCCGGTCCCGACTGTTGCAAGTCTTCTGCGTGCCGGTGCGCCTGCGTACACGCGTGCGCGAGCGCACTTCCGGCGCGCCTGCATGTTTCGGTGCAACTGGCCTTGGGCCTGGATGTCATGCTGCTGCCCCTAGGGCATGCGGCACCTGCCTTGCCTCATCTGATCCGACCACCGATCGGCTAAGCGTCCCTAAGCGCCGCAATGGCGCCGTTGGTGTGGCTTGCATGCCTATTTATAGGCCAGCCGCCCGCTCTGTACCACCGCCCGCCGGTGGCAACACGACGCTTGGAGCATTTTCATGTCGCATGATGATTTTCGTGGTCCACACGGTGGACCGCCGCTGCTACCTTCGCGGCGGCGATTTGTCCAGGGCTTGGCCTTGGGAGGCGCAGTCGCAGGATTAGGTTTCTGGCCCAAAGCCAGTTGGGCGCTCAAGGGCCCGGGACAACCCAACGTACTATCGGGCACCGAGTTTGACCTAACCATCGGCGAGACGCCGATGAACTTCACCGGCAAGACCCGCACCGCGATCACCGTCAATGGGTCCGTTCCGGCGCCGTTGCTGCGTTGGCGGGAAGGCACCACGGTCAACCTGCGTGTCTCCAATGCATTGCCCGCTAACTCCCTCCATGGCGCGGACACCTCCATCCATTGGCACGGCATCATTTTGCCGGCCAACATGGACGGCGTGCCGGGCCTGAGCTTTGACGGTATCGGACGTGGTGAGACCTACCACTACCGGTTCACCCTGCATCAGGGCGGCACCTACTGGTACCACAGCCACTCGGGGTTCCAGGAACAAGCCGGGCTCTATGGCCCGATCATCATCGACCCATTGGAGCCGGAGCCCTTCAGCTTCGATCGCGACTACGTCGTGATGCTGAGCGATTGGACAGACCTGGACCCGACGGCCCTGTTCGATCGTTTGAAGAAGATGCCGGGCCATGACAATTACTACAAGCGCACGGTCGGCGATTTTGCGCGCGATGTGAAGCGCAACGGCCTGTCGGCCACGTTGGAAGATCGCAAGATGTGGGGCGTGATGCGGATGACGCCCACGGATCTGTCCGACGTCAACGCCAACACCTACACCTACCTGATGAACGGCACGACCTCGCTGGGCAACTGGACCGGTTTGTTCCGCAGTGGCGAGAAGGTGCGCCTGCGTTTCATCAATGGCTCTGCCATGACGTACTTCGATGTGCGTATTCCGGGGCTAAAGATGACCGTGGTGGCAGCAGATGGCTTGTATGTCCATCCGGTTTCCGTCGACGAGTTCCGCATCGCGGTAGCAGAAACCTTCGATGTGATCGTGGAGCCCTCCGGGCAGGACGCATTCACCATCTTTGCCCAAGACTCCGGTCGCACCGGCTACGTCAGCGGCACGCTCGCCGTGCGCGAAGGATTACGCGCGCCCGTTCCGTCTGTGGATCCCCGGCCGCTGCTGACGATGGCAGACATGGGCATGGATCATGGATCGATGGATATGTCTGGCGGCAGCAAGGGCATGGAAGGCGGCTGTGGTGCGGCCATGGGCATGCCTGGCATGACCCCACCTGCCAGCGGTAACGCGACCTCGGCCCATGCAGGCCATGCGATGCCCGCCGCCGGCGATGGTGCCATGGCAGGCATGCAGCACGGGGGCATGCAATCACACCCTGCCAGCGAGACCAACAATCCCCTGTTGGACAACCAGGCCATGAGCGTGAGTTCGCGCTTGGATGATCCGGGTAATGGCCTGCGCGATAACGGCCGTCATGTACTGACGTATTCCATGCTCAAGAGCACCTTTGAAGACCCTGACGGACGCGACCCCGGTCGCGAGATCGAGCTGCATCTGACCGGACATATGGAGAAATTCTCCTGGGGCTTCAACGGTCAGAAGTTCTCCGATGTCAAGCCGCTGCGGCTGAACTACGGCGAGCGTATGCGCATCGTATTGGTTAACGACACGATGATGACCCATCCCATCCATTTGCACGGCATGTGGAGTGACGTGGAGGACGACAACGGCAACTTCATGGTGCGCAAGCACACGGTGGATATGCCGCCGGGTAGCCGACGCACGTATCGCGTGCGTGCCGATGCGTTGGGCAGCTGGGCGTTCCATTGCCACCTGCTTTATCACATGGAAGCCGGAATGATGCGCACGGTGAGGGTCGACGAATGAACATCAATAGACGCGATACCACCCTGACTGCGCTGACGCTGGCTATCTCGCTGGCCCTGGCCAATGCGGCCAGCGCCCAATCCATGCAGCACGGCTCCATGCCGATGGAGCAGGGCGCGCAGACCCAGACTCAGGATCACTCTGCACAACAGGCGCCGACATCAAAACCTGCGCCAGCCCAAAAGCCTGCAACACCGGCCAAGCCGAGCGAAGCGACGATCGATCATGCGACGATGGGCCACGCCGCGCCGCAGGCTAAAGCAGCCGAGCCTGCCATGCAGGGCATGGACCATTCGCAAATGGGGCACGTCTCGCCCGCGAGCACACCTGCGGCGCCCACAGCACAGGCGCAGTCGATGCAGGGCATGGATCACAGTCAGATGGCACAGCCCGCTGCAGCCGACACCTCTAGTACGGCCACGCCTGCGATGCAGGGGATGGACCATTCCAAGATGGGGCACGGCGCGCCTCCGAGCACGCCCGCAACGCCCAAAGCGCAGACACAGTCGATGCAGGGCATGGACCACAGTCAGATGGGACACGGGCCTGCAGTGCCAACGCAGCCGCGCACCCCGATACCCGCGGTGACGGACGCGGATCGCAAGGCGGCCATCGCGCCGGAACACGCGCATCCGGTGCATGACAACTCGATCAAGAGCTACGTGCTGCTCAATCGCCTGGAAGCCTGGGATGCCGATCCGGGCACCGGGCTGGGCTGGGAGGGCCAGGCTTGGATCGGTACGGACCTCAATCGCGTCTGGCTCCGCAGTGAAGGCGAACGCACGGATGGTCAGACCGAGTCGGCTGATCTGGAAGTGCTCTACGGCCGCAGTATCTCCACGTGGTGGGATGTGGTGGCCGGTGTGCGTCATGACTTCAAGCCTGGGGCATCTCAAAACTTCGCCGCTATCGGTGTACAGGGCTTGGCGCCGATGAAGTTCGAAGTGTCCGCCACAGCCTATCTCGGCGAAGGGGGCCAGACTGCCGCCAATGTCGAGGCCGAGTACGAATTGCTGCTAACCAACCGGCTGATCTTGCAGCCGCTGGTGGAAGTCACCGCCTATGGCAAGAACGATCCATTGCGCGGGATAGGTTCGGGTCTGAGTACCGCTGAGGCGGGGCTACGACTTCGTTATGAGTTCACCCGAAAGTTCGCTCCCTACATCGGCGTGGTGTACGAGCGCGCGTTTGGCAATACCGCAGACATGCGACGCGAGCATGGCGAGTCCTTTGAAGACACGCGCTTGGTCATCGGCCTTCGTATCTGGTTCTAAGGGGAACTGACAATGAAATCCAACAAAAGGATGTGGGTATGGCTCGGTGCCGGCGTG
The DNA here is from genome assembly GCF_056760155.1 of Stenotrophomonas sp. STEN022. Classification (NCBI taxonomy): domain Bacteria; kingdom Pseudomonadati; phylum Pseudomonadota; class Gammaproteobacteria; order Lysobacterales; family Lysobacteraceae; genus Stenotrophomonas; species Stenotrophomonas sp. STEN022. The sequence continues at coordinate 59,981 of NZ_JBRREG010000011.1, read as the reverse complement.
GGATTGGTTGCGGTCGCGGCAACTGCCACGGTCTCTCTGGGCGTGTACAACGTGGCCGCCGACGATCCGCATAGTCGCCCGGTGTATGCGCTACTTGAAACGGCGCGCGAGCGTTCCATTGAGGTGCGCGCCGCCAAGCTTCAGGTGCCCACGAACCTGGATGATCCTGAGCGTATCCGCCAGGGTGCGGGCAACTACAACGCCATGTGCGTGACCTGCCATCTTTCGCCAGAGGCGGCGGCCACCGAGATGAGCAAGGGCCTGTACCCCGCGCCACCGAACCTAAGCAAACAGTCGGTCGCTCCAGCTGAGGCGTTCTGGGTGATCAAGCACGGCATCAAGGCCAGCGGCATGCCCGCGTGGGGCGGCAGCATGGACGATGAGTTCATCTGGAACATGTCGGCCTTCCTGCAGAAGCTGCCCACGCTGGACAAGGCCGGTTACCAGGCGTTGGTGGCCAGCAGTGATGGTCATTCGCATGGCGGCGGCGAGACGCAAGGCCACCATGACGACGAAAAGGCCGAGGATCACCCTGCCCTATTCGAGCCGGGCAACAACTCCATGCCGCATGCGCACCCGCCGGGCGTGGACGACGATCACCACGGCCCGACACCCAGCGACACGGAAGTCGGGTTGGTGAGCCACGGCCATCCCGACGGCAAGGTGGAGTCGCACCCTGCACCACACACGCCCGTGGCCGATGACGGCCATGCGCACACCCATTGATCTCCTTGGAGCCCACGCAATGAACGCAACAGCAATCTCGTTCACCCTCGCACTGGCACTGGCCGTCGTGTCCCCCGCAATGGCGCAGGCGACACAGCCGCACGCACATCACCCCGCTGCCGCGGCATCTGCGGACGTCGACGTCCCAGTCACTGCAGAGGCCGCGGTCGCCGTAGCGGAGCGTTTCAACAGGGCCCTGTCTAGCGGCGATCTGGCCACGGTCGAAGCCCTGCTCGCTGCCGACGTCCTCATCCTCGAGTCCGGGGGTGCCGAGCGCAGCCGCGAGGAATATCTGGGTCATCACGCAGTCAGCGATGCGGCATTCCTCAAGGGCGCCCATCGCCAGCTGCTCCGTCAGCGTGCACGCACCGCTGGTGAGTTCGCATGGGTCGGAACCGAAAGCGAGCTGCACGCCCAGAAAGACGGTAAGCCACTGACCGTCCAGAGCACCGAGACCATGGTGCTGAAGCAGACCACCGACGGTTGGCGGATCGCCCACATCCACTGGTCTTCGCGGACCAAGCGCTAAGCGGAGAACCAGAAATGAAAACCTGCAGATTGAACCGACTGGCGTGGGCGGCTTTTGCGGTCGCCGGCCTGGGTGCCTGCACCCAAGCGGCTACACCCGCGCAATCCACCATCGCGCCCACTGCACAGGTCGTCCCGGAAACAGCCGACGCGACTCCAGCCGCCCTGCCACGCATGACCGTCCACAAGACCCCGACCTGCGGGTGCTGCGGTAGCTGGATCGACCACGTGAAGAAGGCGGGGTTCATCGTGGATGTGCATGACATGGATGACCTGGGTCCGGTCAAGGAGCGCCTGGGTGTCCCCTATGCAAAGGGCTCCTGCCACACGGCCGAGGTCGACGGATACGTCATCGAAGGCCATGTCCCGGCCGAGGACATCAAGCGCCTCCTCGAAGAAAAGCCGGACGCACGCGGCCTGGTCCTGCCCGGAATGCCGCTCGGTTCGCCGGGCATGGAGGTCCCGGAAGGACGCCAGCAGCCGTATACGGTCGAGCTGGTCCATCACGACGGAACCACCGAACCCTTCGCACAGCATTGATCCGCAAGAGCAACAGGGGGCGGTGTTGCGGGCGCGCCGATTCTCGTCCGCGATGAAGCAGGAGATCCACATGACTCACCATTCCGAAGACCACCGGTCTCAGGCCATGAACGAGTGCATCGACAACTGCACGCAATGCCACGCGATTTGCCTTGAGACCATCAACTATTGCCTGAGCAAAGGAGGTGCCCACGCAGCCCCGGAGCACATCGCCCTGCTGGCGACGTGTGCCGATATCTGCGCCACCAGCGCCGACGCCATGTTGCGTGGCGCCAGCGCTCACTCGGTGGTTTGCAGTGCCTGCGCGGAGATCTGCCGCCAGTGCGCCGAAGCATGCGACGCCATGAACGACCCGGAGATGGCGCGCTGCGCCGAAGTTTGTCGCCGTTGCGCGGAAAGCTGCAGCGCCATGGCGGCTTGACGCGTCGAGGATCCCGCCTGAGCGGCGGGATCCTCATCTCAAATATCAAAAGCCGACCAACCGTGGTTTCGGTGACAGCCCGACACCTAACGCTTGTCGGATCCAACACAGCACGGCGCCGAACGGGGCTTTGCATCACATTCGCAATGAGGATTTATCCCTATGAAATCATCAAACGTCCTTCGCTCCTTCGCGCTCGTCCTCGCGATTGCGGCTGGGCAGTTCTCCCTGCAGATCGCGCACGCCCACGCCGCGCTGCAGCAGTCCACACCGGCGGCAAATGCGGTGGTGGCTTCGCCGGGCCAGATCGATCTCGTGTTCAACGAAACATTGATTCCGCGGGCGTCGCGTCTCAAGTTGCTCATGAAGCACGGCAGTTCCACCATGCCGATCGAGAATTTCACGACCGAGATCGTCAACAACGGTAAGACCCTGCGTGCCAAGTTGCCCCAGCCGCTGACTCCGGGCGTCTATACCGTGGAATACCGCGCCGTCGGTGGTGACAACCACCCCATGCCGGGCAGCTTCAGCTTCACGGTGCGCTGAGGAGTCGCGAATGTTCGACCTGTCGGCTTATGCACTGAGATTCCTGGAATACCTTGTCATCATGGTTCTTTTCGGGGTTCCACTCTTCGGTTGGTACGGGTCGCGTCGATCGGCACTCGCCGACGCCTTGGCCGGGTGGTCACTCATGGGCGTTCTATTGGCGGGTGCCGTAGCCGGTCTCGTGCTCACCGGGCTCGATGTCGTCTTCAAGACCGCGGGCATCATGGGAATGCCGCTTGCCGAGGTTGATCGCGCATCGCTTGGCTGGTATCTGCTCGAGACGTCCGCGGGCCGGGCAGCCATGGCGAGAGGCGCGCTGCTGGTCGCCCTGATGTTCGTGCTCGGATGGCATCGTCGCCGCGGGAAGGTGGAGACCGCCTTCCCGCTGGGGGCGATGCTGGCGGGCGGCGCACTCGCTTCGCTGGCATGGAACGGCCACGCCGCCGCTGGCGAGGGCTTGGCAGGCGCGGTCCGGCTTGCTGCAGGCATCGTCCATCTTCTCGCGGCAGGCGGCTGGATCGCAGCGGTCCTGATGTTCCTTGCCATGCTGCTGCGCGGCAAAGAGACGAACGGCAGCGGGCGTCTGCGATCAACGCATGACTTTCTGCATGGTTTTTCGACGCTGGGAACGATCTTCGTTGGTGCGCTCATCGTGTCCGGCATCGCGCACTACGGGGATCTCACCGCGTGGTCGTTTTCGGCCCTGTTCCAGAGCACCTACGGGAAGTTGCTGCTGTTCAAACTGGCCCTGTTCGCTGGAATGCTGGGTTTGGGAGCGCTGCACCGATGGACGCTGGTGCCGCGCTTGGAACGAGCGCTGACCAGCGGAGATCCCGCGCAGGAGGTGCGGGCTTTGCGGCAGAGTGTTACGGCTGAGGCCGCGCTGGCCATCTTGATCCTGATTGTTGTTTCAGTGCTCGGGACGCTCAGCCCCGAATAGCTGTGTAACCCGCAATGGCACACTGCCTTGGCAGTCCATCCCCACTAAAGCGAGCATCGGCATGAACTCACCGTCGTCCCATGACCATCACCATTCTGCAGGCGCAGCCCCTGTCGAGGCTGCGGATGGACGGGTCACCGATCCGGTCTGTGGCATGCAGGTCGATCCCGCCACGACGCAGCATCATGCGACCCACGCCGACACACCTTTCCACTTCTGCTCGGAGCGATGCCGCGCGAAGTTCGTGGCCGATCCGGAGCGCTATCTGACGCCCCAGGACGAACCCGAGGTGGCACAGCCCGGCGCCATCTACACCTGCCCGATGCACCCGGAAGTCCGGCAACAAGGTCCAGGCAACTGTCCCTTCTGCGGCATGGCGCTGGAGCCGGAAATGCCGAGCCTGGAGGACGATGACAATCCGGAACTTCGCGACTTCTCGCGCCGGTTCTGGTGGACGCTTCCGCTGACTGTGGTGACGCTCGTGCTGGCCATGTTCGGCCAGTACCTCCCGCGTGTCGTGCTGGGCGACGTGCAGATCCTGCCGTTGTCGATCGACGTGCAGACCTGGGTCGAGCTGGTCTTGACCACACCAGTCGTGCTGTGGGCCGGCTGGCCGTTCTTCGAGCGCTGCGTGCAGTCGATCCGCAACCGCAGCCCGAACATGTTCACCCTCATCGGGATTGGCGTTGCGGCCGCCTTTGGCTACAGCCTGGTCGCCACGCTGGCACCCGGCTTGTTCCCACCGTCGTTTACCGAACATGGGCGCGTCGGGGTGTACTACGAGGCGGCGGCGGTGATCGTTTCGCTGACCCTGCTCGGCCAGATGCTGGAACTGCGGGCGCGCTCGAAAACGTCCGCGGCGATCAAGGGCCTGCTTGGCCTGGCGCCGAAGGAAGCCCGGCGGGTCAACGCCGACGGCACCGAGGAAGACATCCCGCTGACCCACGTCCACGTCGGCGACCACCTGCGCGTGCGTCCCGGCGAGAAGGTGCCGGTGGATGGCGAAGTGGTGGAAGGCCGCTCCAGCGTCGACGAGTCGATGCTCACGGGTGAACCGATTCCGGTCGAGAAGACCGCAGGCGACCAGGTCATCGGCGCGACCCAGAACGGCACCGGCGCGCTGGTGATCCGCGCCGCCAAGGTGGGCTCCGACACCGTGCTGTCGCAGATCGTGCAGCTGGTCGCGCAGGCGCAGCGCTCCCGCGCGCCGATGCAGCGGATGGCCGATATCGCGGCCTACTGGTTCGTGCTCACGGTGCTGGCGATCGCGGTGGCCACCTTCTTTATCTGGGGCTCCTTCGGTCCGGAGCCGGCCTGGACCTTTGCGGTGCTCAACGCGGTCTCGGTACTGATCATCGCCTGCCCCTGCGCGCTGGGCCTGGCGACGCCGATGTCGATCATGGTCGCCACGGGCAAGGCGGCGCAGGTGGGCGTGCTGTTCCGCGACGCCGAGGCCATCGAGCACATGCGCCGCATCGACACCCTGATCGTCGACAAGACCGGCACCCTCACCGAGGGGCGCCCCGCCTTCAAGGAAGTCGTGGCCTTCGAGGGCTTCGACGCCGACCGGGTCTTGCACCTGGCCGCCAGCCTGGACCAGGGCAGCGAGCACCCGCTGGCCGACGCCATCGTCGCCGAGGCTCGACGCCGGAACTTCGAGTTCGACCGCGTGGAGGACTTCGACTCGGTGACCGGCATGGGTGTGCGCGGGTCCGTGGCCGGCCATGCGCTTGCGCTGGGCAATACCGCGCTCATGGACGACCTGGGCGCCAATCCCGCTGCGCACGTCGACGTGGCCGAGCGGATGCGCCGCGAGGGCGCGAGCGCCATGTTCCTGGCCGTGGACGGGCGCCTGGCGGGGCTGGTCGCGGTTGCCGACCCGATCAAGGCGTCGGCCGCGGCGGCCATCAACGAGCTCCACGCCGCCGGGCTGCGCATCATCATGGCCACCGGCGACGGGCTCACCACCGCACGGGCCGTGGCCACCGAGCTGGGCCTGGACGAGGTGCATGGCGAAGTCCGCCCCGAGGACAAGGCCGAGCTGGTGCAGCGCCTCAAGCGCGAAGGCCGGCGGGTGGCGATGGCGGGCGACGGCATCAACGACGCCCCGGCGCTCGCCGCGGCCGACGTCGGCATCGCCATGGGCACGGGCACCGACGTCGCGATGTCCAGTGCCCAGATCACCCTGGTCAAGGGCGACCTGCGGGGCATCCTGCGCGCCCGGAAGATCTCCCAGGCCACCGTGGCCAACATGAAGCAGAACCTCACCTTCGCGTTCCTCTACAACGCGCTGGGGGTGCCGGTCGCGGCCGGGGTGCTCTACCCCGCATTCGGGATCTTGCTGAGCCCGATGGTCGCGGCGCTTGCGATGAGCTTGAGCTCGGTGTCGGTGGTGGCCAACGCCCTTCGCCTTGCCAAGTCGGCCGCCGTACCGTCCTCGCCGACCACATCTGTGCCGCGCCAGCCCCTGGGCCTGGCCAAGGATTGACTTGGATCAATTGCATCGGTTCCAGTAAGAGGTAAGCTCACGCCATGGTCCGCATCCGCCATCGGAACTTGTTCCAGCGCACCGCCCTCCTCGCGATGGTGGCCCTGCTCTGGTCCCAGTTCGCGCTCGCAGGCCATGGCGATTGCTTGGATCTCCCAGTCACGCCGGCGGCGTTTGTCGCTGCCGCCACCGACACCCGACACGACCATGGCCACGGCTGCGATGCCGAGCTCCCCTCAGCGAGCAAGGCAGTGTGCGACGCGCACTGCACCGAGGGTGACATCTCGGCGGACAGTGGGCGCATCCCTTCGATTCCGCCGCTGCTGGCCGAAGCCTGGTTCTCCTGGCTTGCGATCGCCGCGATTGCGGATGCTGCGCCAGGTGTCACGGCTACATGGGTGGATTCGCCGCCCAGACCCGCCTGGCACCGACCTACCGCCCATCCAGCGGCACTCCTGCTGATCTGATGCCTGGACGCTGACTGCTCCGCACGTCTGTGCGGCGCAGTCCTGTGCGTTCGCGCCGTGGCTGCGTCACGGCATGTGTTCCTGCCCTCGTCCGAGCGACCTGCGTCGCGTCGGCCCAAGGACACTGATATGGCATCCCCGTTCGACCGACTGCCGGCCAGGCGCCTGCACCCTCGCCCTCTGTCCCGCCGTCTGCCACCGCTCCGGCACCTTCTTGCCGGCGTGCTTGCCGGCGCCTTGTGGGCCCTGGCGCTGCCGGTGACCGCCACCGAACCCGTCCCGGGGCACAGCCTCGAGTCGATCCGCGCCTGGGTTCTGGAACACAACCCGGAATTGCGGGCCATGGACTTCGAGGCCCAGGCCGCCGAAGCACGGATCCAGCCAGCGGGCGCCCTACCCGACCCGACGGCTTCCCTTGGATTCCGCGGCCTCGATCCGGACAAGCCCTGGCGCTCCGCCGGTGCCGAGCGCGAGGTCAACTACGCGCTGCGCCAGCGCCTCCCGCTTTGGGGCAAGCGCGCCCTGGCGCGGACCGCGGCCAGCCAGGACGCGGTCGCGGTCGGACTCGATCGCCTCACCACTGCGCGCGACTTGCTGGCCGACGCCGAGGCGGCCTACGCACGCTACTGGCATGCCGACCAGGCCGTGGCCGTGCTTGATCGCCGCATCGCCCTGCTCCGCCAGGTGGAAGAGATGGCCGGCGTGCGCTACGCCCTGGGTCGCGCGGCGCAGCAGGATGCCATCCGCGCCCAGGTCGAGCAGACCAGCCTCCAGCGCGAGCGGATCGAACGCCTCGCGACCAAGCAGGAGACGGCCGCCACCTTGAACGCGGTGCTGGGGCGCCGGTCCGATGCACCGCTGGCGACTCCCGACGAGGCGCCGCGCCTCGCCGTCCACAGCGCCTCGCTTGCCGAGGCACTGGATGACGCCGATGCGCATCCCGCGGTGCGCTCGCAGCAGGCTCGCGCCGAGGCGGCGCGCACGAACGTGGTACTGCAGCGTCGCAACCGCTTTCCCGACATCACCCTGGGCGTGGGTGCGATGCAGTTCGGCAACGGCATCGAGAGCACCGAGCTGATGTTCGAGGTCGAGATCCCGTTCCAGCAGCGTGCCCGCCGCGAGCGCGAGCGCGAATCGCGCCTGCTCGAAGACGCAGCGCTTGCCCGCAGGGACGCCACGCTGCGGGCCGTCGAGGAACGCGGCGCTTCCGCCTGGTCGCAGTGGACCAACGCGCGCGAGCGTCGCGGACTGATCGAGAACACGCTGCTGCCGCAGGCCGACGCCACCTGGCAGTCCGCCCTGGCCAGCTACCAGGTCGGTGAAGTCGACTTCGGGACGCTGCTGGAAGCACTCAATGAATGGCAGGGCGCCGACCTCGCACGGGTCGATGCACTGCGTGACGAACTGTTGGGCGCCGCCGCCGTGCGCGCCATCGAAGGAGAGATCCGATGACCCGTGTCCAGACCCTGTCGCTCGCCATCGGCGTTGCACTCGCCGCCCTCGCCGTCGGCTGGATTGCCGGCCGCGCCACGAACGACTCCCCGACCGCGGGCACGTCGATCGACGGCCCGGCCGCAGAACGCAAGGTGCTCTATTACCGCAATCCCATGGGCTTGGCGGACACGTCGCCGGTGCCGAAGAAGGATTCGATGGGTATGGACTACGTCCCGGTCTATGCCGACGACGCACCGCCGGCGGCACCGGGCACGGTGGTGCTGCCGCCGGACAAGGTGCAGGCGCTGGGCGTGCGCACCGAAGCGGTCAAGCGCGGAGCCCTGTCCGCTACCGTGCGCACCAGCGGCACGGTCGAGGTCGACGAGACCCGGCAGTACGCGATCGCCCCGCGCTTCGAAGGCTGGGTGGAGCGGCTGTACGCGAACCAGACCGGCATGCGGGTCAGCGCCGGGCAGCCGCTGCTCTCCGTCTACAGCCCGCAGCTGGCCGCGGCGCAGCAGGAATACCGGCTGGCCGACGAGACCGCCCGCAGGCTGGCCGGGTCCGATCCCGCGAGCGCGGCGTCGATGGTCCGCCTGCGCGATGCCGCCCGCACCCGCCTGCGCAACTGGGAAATCAGTGACGCGCAGATGGGCAAGACGGGCCTGGTGCTCACCGCGCCCGCGGACGCGGTCGTGATCGAGAAGCCGGTGGTCCAGGGCGCGCGTTTCGAGCCCGGCGAAACCATCCTGCGCCTGGCGGACCTGTCGAAGGTGTGGGTGATCGCCAAGGTGCCGGCGGCGCAGGCCGCGGGTATCCAGCCCGGCCAAACGGCCCGCTTTGAAACCGTGGCCCTGCCGGGCCAGGTGGCCGAGGGCGAGGTCACCTTCGTGCAGCCCGTCATCGATGCGATGACGCGCACCGTGGATGTGCGCATCGCCCTGCCCAACCCCGCTGGCGACCTGCGGCCCGGGCTGTATGGGACGGTGGTGCTGGAGGAGCCGGGGGCTGGACCGGTCCTGACCGTTCCGCGCTCGGCCGTGCTCGACAGCGGCACGCGCCAGGTGGTGCTGGTCGAGACCGGCCCTGGCCGCTTCGCACCGCGCGATGTCAGCCTGGGGCGGCGCGGCGGCGATCGCATCGAGATCCTCGACGGCCTGACCGAGGGCGAGCAGGTCGTGGTCTCCGCCAACTTCCTGATCGACGCCGAAAGCAACCTGCAGTCGGCACTCCAGGGTCTTGAGGGTCACACAGGACACGGCGCGCCTTCGGGCACCGCTGAGGATCCACACGCCGGGCACGGCGAGGACGCCGCCGACCCGCACGCAGGTCATGGTGACGAGGCCTCTGATCCGCACGCCGGTCATTCCATGCCGGCTAGCCCGGAAGAGACTCCGCCCGCCCCCACCGGCCACGAGGGGCACTGACATGCTTGGCCGTCTCGTTGAATGGTCGGTGCGCAACGTCTTCCTGGTGCTGCTGATGGCGCTGGCGATTGTCGCCGGTGGCATCTACGCACTGATGAACACGCCGCTGGACGCACAACCGGATCTGTCGGACGTGCAGGTGATCGTGTTCACGGAGTACCCGGGGCAGGCGCCCCAGGTGGTCGAGGACCAGGTCACCTATCCGCTGACCAGCGCCCTGCTCGCGACGCCGAAGTCGAAGGACGTCCGCGGCTTCTCGTTCTTCGGCGCCTCCTTCATCTACGTCATCTTCGAAGAAGGCACGGACCTGTACTGGGCGCGCTCGCGCGTGCTCGAGAACCTCAACGTCGCGTCGAAAAACCTGCCGGCTGGCGTGGCACCGGCACTGGGACCCGACGCGTCCGGCGTGGGCTGGGTCTACCAGTACGTGCTGCAGAGCGACCGCCACTCGCTGGACGAGCTGCGCGCGATGCAGGACTGGTACCTGCGTTACCAGCTCACCACCGCGCCCGGCGTGGCCGAGGTCGCCAGCGTCGGCGGCTTCGTGCGCCAGTACTCGATCACCGTCGATCCGGTCCGGCTGCGCGAGTTCGACATCCCGATTTCACGCGTGTCCGAGGTGATCGCCGAGAGCAACCGCGACGTCGGCGGCCGCGTGATCGAGATGGCCGAGACCGAGTACATGGTGCGGGGCCGCGGCTACCTGCGCGGTATCGAGGATATCGAGAGCCTGGTTCTGCGCGCCGAAGGGGGCGCACCGGTGCTGATCGGCGACGTCGCCCGGGTCGAACTGGTACCCGATGAGCGCCGTGGCATCGTCGACCTGGACGGCGAAGGCGACGTTGTGGGTGGGATCGTCATTGCGCGCTTCGGCGAAAACGCCCTGGCCGTGATCGGGGGGGTGAAGGACAAGATCGCCCAGCTTGCGAGTGGACTCCCCGAGGGCGTCAGCGTCCAGGCGGTCTACGACCGCTCCGATCTCATCGTGCGCGCGATCAAGACGCTACGCACGACGCTGCTCGAGGAGAGCCTGATCGTCGCACTGGTGTGCCTGGTATTCCTGTTCCATGCGCGCAGCGCGCTGGTCGCGATCGTCATGCTGCCCGTCGGCGTGCTGATCGCGGTGATCGCGATGCGCATGCTGGGCATGAACTCCAACATCATGAGCCTGGGCGGCATCGCGATCTCGATTGGCGTGATGGTCGACGCGGCGATCGTGATGATCGAGAACGCGCACAAGCACATCGAGCGCTCCGACGGCTCCCGCAGCCGGACCCAGCTGATCATCGATGCCTGTCGCGAGGTCGGGCCGGCGCTGTTCTTCAGCCTGATGATCATCACCGTCTCGTTCCTGCCCGTGTTCGCCCTGGAGGCTCAGGAAGGTCGCCTGTTCAAGCCGCTGGCCTTCACCAAGACCTTCGCGATGGCCGGTGGCGCGCTGTTGTCGATCACGCTGGTACCGGTACTCATGCTGCTGTTCGTGCGCGGCAAGATCGTGCCCGAGCACAAGAATCCGGTGAACCGGTTCCTGGTTGCGGCCTATCGGCCGGTGATCAACGTCGTTCTGCGGCATCGCATGGCCACAATCATGTTTGCGTTGGCCGCCCTGTTTGCAAGCCTGTGGCCTGCATCGCGGCTGGGCAGCGAGTTCATGCCAACCCTCAACGAAGGCACGCTGCTGTACATGCCCGCGTCGCTTCCGGGCATGTCGGTGACCAAGGCCTCGGAGCTGCTGCAGCAGCAGGACCGGATCATCAAGGGCTTCCCGGAAGTGGAGTCGGTGTTCGGCAAGGCGGGCCGTGCCCTGACGGCCACCGATCCCGCACCGCTGGAGATGTTCGAGACCGTCATCAACCTCAAGCCCGAGGACGAATGGCGGGACGGCATGACCACCGACAAGCTCATCGCCGAGATGGACGCGGCGCTGAAGTTCCCGGGCGTCGCCAACTCCTGGACGATGCCGATCAAGGCGCGCACCGACATGCTGGCCACCGGCATCCGCACGCCCGTGGGCATCAAACTCTTCGGCACGGACCTTGAGCAACTCGACGCGCTGGCCACCGAGATCGAAGCCGTGGTGCGCGAAGTGCCGGGCACGACCAGCGCGTTCGCCGAACGCCTGACCGGCGCCTACTACCTCGACATCACCCCCGACCTTGGCAGCCTGGCCCAGTACGGCGTCACCCTGGGCGAGGTGCAGAACGTGGTGGCCGCCGCGCTGGGCGGCGAGATCGTCACCACCATCCTCCAGGGCCGCGAACGCTTCAGCGCGATCGTGCGCTATCCCCGCGAACTCCGCGACGATCCGCACCGGATAGGCAGCCAAGTCCTTGTGCCGGTGCCCGGCGGCGCCCAGGTGCCGCTGGGCGAACTGGCGCGGATTGAGGTCAGGAAGGGTGCGCCGAGCATCCGCACCGAGAACGCGATGCTGGCGGCGTACATCTACGTCGACACCCGAGAGAGCGATCTCGGCCGCTACGTGAAGGCTGCGCAGGAAGCGGTCACCGAGCAGGTGCAGTTCCCGCCTGGCTACTACGTGACCTGGAGTGGACAGTACGAATACATGCAACGTGCCGCGGAGAAGATGCGTGTCGTCGTTCCGGTGACGCTGGCGCTGATTTTCCTGCTGCTGTACCTCAACTTCCGCCGTGTCACCGAGTCGCTGATCGTGATGCTGTCGGTGCCCTTCGCACTGGTCGGTGGCATCTGGCTGATGTGGATGCTCGACTACAACACCAGCGTCGCGGTGATCGTGGGCTTCATCGCGCTGGCCGGCGTCGCCGCGGAAACCGGCGTGGTGATGCTGATCTACCTCGACCACGCACTTGAAGCGCGTGCCGCGCAGAGGCAGGCCGAAGGCCGGGCACTGGATTCACGGGACCTGCGCGAGGCCATCATCGAAGGCGCGGTCGACCGCGTGCGCCCGAAGATGATGACCGTGGTCGCGATCATGGCGGGCCTGCTGCCCATCATGTGGAGCAGCGGTACTGGCTCGGAAGTCATGCGCCGAATCGCTGCGCCGATGGTAGGTGGCATGGTGTCTTCGACCATCCTCACCCTGGTCGTGATCCCGGCGCTGTACTCGCTGATCAAGCAGCGGCAGCTGGCCAGGAAGCCGCACCCCTCCTCCGCACTACCCAAGGAGAAGTAGTGATGGGGCCGTTCAACGCAGGCAGGGACCGACGGCTCATGCAACTGTGGCCGCGAACATCCGTCCGTCCACGGCCAATTCGCGCGTTACTGGCTTCGCCCACCGCAAGGCCGGTTGACCTGTGTGCGAGACACAGGTCTAGCCTGATCAACACCTCGCCGGGAGCAAGCCGATGACGACCAAGGAAGAAGTGACGCTGCCGCTGATGACGGTCCGCCAGCTGGCACGGCAGGGCGATGTCACGGTGCATGTGGTGCGCAACTACCTGCGGCGCGGTCTGTTGCAAGCGGCCACGCATACCGAGGGCGGCTACCAGTTGTTCTCCACCTCGGAGCTCCTTCGCCTGCACTTCATTCGCACGGCGCAACACCTTGGCTTCACGCTGGGGGAAATCGAGGAAATCATCCACCACAGCCTGCTGCGACATAGTCCCTGTCCGCTTGTGCGGGACATCATTCGGCGCAGGCTCGACGACACCCGCCAACAACTGGACAGGCTGCTCGCCATGCACGGACGAATGGAGCGTGCCATCCACGCCTGGGCGGAGCTTCCGGACTCCATTCCGACTGGCGATGACGTCTGCGCATTGATCGAATCTGTTGCCGCTGCTGAAGGCGGCGGGTTCGTCAAGTCCACCCCCCGGCGACTTCTTGGACGCCGCCCCACAGAGGAGAATTTGCCATGACAGCCTCCAGTCCTGCCCCCTCAGGCTCCCGACGCTGGGTCTTCTGGATCTTCCTGGCGCTGGCCGTGTTCTATCTCGCCGTCGAGCACCGCGCCCACCTTGGGGGGACGCTTCGCTGGTTGCCCCTGGCCATCCTGCTGCTATGTCCCTTGATGCATGTGTTCATGCACAAGGGGCATGGCGGTCATGGAGGTTCCGGAAGTCATGGGCGCGACGGCAATGCCGACGACACACCCCATGGCCAGCATGAGAGCCGTAGCAAGCGGGCACTGAACGACGAAACGTCCGACACCTCGAACGGAGGGCACTGACATGCAGGCACCCGACTCCGGCTACGGTCTTTGGCTCCTCGCCGCCATCAACGCCGCGTTCTTCATCTTCTTCGCCTGGAGCTTCTACAAACCGCTGACCCGTTGGGACTGGCGTGGGTTCGGTATGTTCTCCGCCTTCGTCGTGGCCCTGTTCGCGGAAATGTATGGCTTCCCGCTGACGCTGTACGTCCTGGGCGGCTGGCTCAGCGCCAACTATCCGCAGGTGGACTGGCTGAGCCATGACGCGGGCCATCTGCTCGAGATGTGGTTCGGCTGGCGCGCCAACCCGCATTTCGGCCCATTCCACATCGCAAGCTTCGTCCTGATCGGCGGCGGCTTCTGGCTGCTGTCGGCCGCCTGGCCGGTGCTGTATCGGGCACAGCGTGAAGGCCGGCTCGCCCGCGAGGGCGTGTATGCGCGCATGCGTCACCCGCAGTACGTCGCCTTCCTGCTCGTGCTGACCGGTTTCCTGCTGCAGTGGCCCACGCTGCTCACGCTCGCCAGCTATCCAGTGCTCGTGTGGGCCTATGCCCGCCTGGCGCGTCGTGAGGAAAAAGACTGCTTGAGCCGCTTCGGCGACGACTACGTCCGCTACATGCAGGAAGTGCCGGCCTTCATCCCGCGACGCCGGCGCGGCCCCGCTCCATCCCAAGGAGAAACCCGATGACGCACGTCCACAAACCCACTGTGCGCACGCGCACCTGGCCCATCGGCGACATGGTGAGTGCCGGCTGCGCGCGCACGCTGGAGAAGGCCGTGGCCGCGCTGCCTGGAGTCAACGCCACCAGCGCGAATTTCGCTACCGCGACCCTGCAGGTGTCCTACGACCCGGCCCGCCTGTCGGCGGGCGCGGTCGCCACCGCGATCCGCGACTGCGGCTTCCAATGCAACGCGCCGATGCCCGATGCCGACCCCGCCGCAGGCGCGCACGCCCATGCTGCGCATGCCGGGCACGGACAGGAATTGGCCGCAGAGCGCCCCGCTGACGCCCACGCCGGCCACGGCGATGACGCCACGGATGCCGGGGGCCACGACGCCCATGCGGGCATGAACCACGGCAGCGATCTGCACGCCGCGGCGCGCGACATGGGCCGCCGCTTCCTGGTCGCCCTCGCCTTCGCGATCCCGGTATTCGTGTGGTCGCCCATGGGCGGGCTGATAGAGCCGCCGCCGGTGCCGTTCGGACTGCGCGAGAACGTCTGGTTGTTCCTGCTGGCGACCGGCGCCGTGCTGTATCCGGGCTGGCCATTCTTCAGCGCCGCGATCCGGTCCCTGCGACGGGGTGTGCTGGACATGGCGGTCCTGGTGCTCCTGAGCGTGGGCACAGGTTACGGTTTCAGCATCGCGTCGACGTTCTTCTTCGACGGGCCGAACTTCTACGAGGCCTCGGCCGTCCTGCTGACCTTCGTCCTGCTTGGCCACTGGCTCGAGATGCGGGCTCGCGCCGGCGCCTCGGACGCCATGAAAGCGCTGCTGAAGCTGTCCCCACCCCGCGCGGTCGTCCGGCGCGAGGGGCAGGAGCTCGACATTCCCACCGCTGAAGTGCTGGTCGGCGAGACCGTGATCGTGCGGCCCGGGGCGAAGATCCCGGTCGATGGCATCGTGACGGAAGGCAGCTCTCAGGTCGACGAATCCATGCTGACCGGCGAGTCGATGCCGGTGCGCAAGGATCCCGGAGAGTCCGTCGTCGGCGGATCGATCAACAAGAGCGGCGCATTCGCCTACACCGCCACCAAGATCGGCAGCGACACGGCACTGGCGCAGATCATCAAGCTGGTCCAGACCGCGCAGAACTCCAAGGCGCCCGCGCAGCTGCTCGCCGACCGCGCCTCGCAATGGCTGGTGCTGGCTGCGATCGTGATCGGGCTGCTGACCTTCGCGGTCTGGTTCTGGTGGCTGGGACAGCCGCTGCTGTTCGCGCTCACGCTGACGATCACCGTCTTCGTCATCGCCTGCCCCGATGCACTCGGTTTGGCCACGCCGATGGCGATCATGATCGGCACTGGCCTGGGGGCACGACACGGCATCCTCTTCAAGCATGCCGAATCGATTGAGAAGAGCGCACGCCTGGACGTGGTGATCTTCGACAAGACCGGCACCCTGACGGTCGGCGCCCCCGAGGTGGTCGACATGGCGGTCGCGCCGGGCTGGACGCAGGAGCGGTTGCTGGCCGCGGCCGCCGCGGTCGAGGCGCACTCCGAGCACCCGCTGGCGCAGGCCATCCTGAAGCGTGCCGGTCCGGTAGCCGAGCGCGCTACCGCGTTCACCAACATCGATGGCCAGGGCGCTACCGGCGTGGTTGACGGGGTGCAGGTGGTGCTGGGCAACCGGATCCTGATGGTCGAGCACGGCATCGACCTCTCGGTATTGGAAGCGGAGGCTGCGCGCCTCACCGGTGCCGGTCGCACGGTGATCTATGCCGGGGTGGGTGACCGGCTCGCAGGCTTCTTCGCGATTGCCGACGCGATCCGGGAGACCTCGCGCGCGGCCATCGACGAATTGCACCGGCGCAACATCAAGGTGGCGATGATCACCGGCGACAACCGCCCCACGGCCGAGCGCGTGGCACAGGACCTGGGAATCGACATCGTGCTGGCCGACGTGCTGCCGGGCGGCAAGGCCGATGAGGTCATCAAGCTGCAGTCGCAGGGCCTCAAGGTCGGCATGGTGGGCGACGGCATCAACGACGCACCGGCGCTCACCCAAGCCGACGTTGGGTTCGCGATCGGCGCCGGCACCGACGTCGCCATCGAGAGTGCCGACATCGTGCTCATGCACAGCGACCCTTATGACGTCGTTCGCGCGACCACCATCGCCCACGCCACTCTGCGCAAGATGCATCAGAATCTGGGCTGGGCCGTGGGCTACAACGTGCTGGCCTTTCCGCTGGCGGCCGGTGTGCTCTATCCGTTCGTGCTGTCGCCAGAAATCGCCGCGCTGTCGATGTCGGGCAGTTCGGTGATCGTCGCCCTCAACGCGTTGCTGCTCAAACGCCTTCCACTGGCGGATGCCGCCACCCCTCGCAGCCCATCTAAGGAGTCCACACCATGAATACGGTCACACACGTCGCCCATTCCAGACCCCGAGGTACCAATCGCAGCCATTGGGTCGCCGCACTGGCCCTCGCGCTCGCGTTCGCATTGCCGGGGGTCGTCTCCGCGAACGAGGGTGGGTTCCGCCACAACGTGTTGATGCGCGGCCAGGTGCTGGAAAAGCAGGACGGAACGCTTGTGGTCTGTGTCGGGCAGGCCGACGGTGCCCAGGTCGGGCAGGTGCTGGACGTGATCCGGCACAAGCGCCGTATCCGGCATTCGCGGGCCGGCGGTCCACGCTACCGCCGCGAGAACGTTGGCCAAGTGCGCATCGTCGAACTGTTCGACAGCCACTACGCGGAGGCTGAAGTGATCTCCGGGAGCCCCAAGGTCAACGACACAGTGGAGCTGATCCGCCCCTGACAGGCGCGCGGGCGATGCAGATGCGCCTCGGCCCTCGCCATGCCCTCCGCAATCACTTCCCTTCCAGGACAGGAGCCACACCATGACAGCGTCTTCCAACCCCACCCTGCAATTCCTCGGTGCCGCGGGCACCGTGACCGGCTCGCGCTACCTGGTCGAGGCCAACGGTCAGCGCGTGCTCGTGGACTGCGGCCTGTTCCAGGGCTACAAGCAATTGCGCGAGCGCAACTGGGCTCCGTTTCCCGTCGAGGCGTCATCAATCGACGCGGTGGTCCTGACCCACGCCCACCTGGACCATTCGGGCTACTTGCCCGCACTGGTCAAACAAGGGTTCCGCGGCCGGATCCACTGCACCCATGGCAGCGTGGCCCTGTGCGGCCTGCTGCTTCCCGACAGCGGACACCTGCTCGAAGAGGAGGCCAAGTACGCGGCCCGCAAGGGGTACTCCAAGCACAAGGAACCACGGCCGCTTTATACCGAGGATGACGCCCGCCGCAGCCTGAAGCAGCTCAAGGGGCATGACTATGGTCGCGACATCGAGGTCGCATCAGGCGTCACGATCCGCTTCCATCCTGCCGGCCACATCCTGGGCGCTGCCCATGTCAGCCTTGACGTCCAGGGCCAGCGCCTGCACTTCAGTGGCGACCTGGGACGGCAGCAGGAGTCGCTGATGAATCCGCCGACGCCCCTGCCCGCCTGTGACGTCCTGGTCTGCGAATCCACATATGGCAATCGGGAACACATTCCGATCGACCAAGAAGCCGAGCTGGCACCGATCATCCGCCGCGTTGCCGCCCGCGGGGGCGTGATCGTCATTCCCGCCTTTGCCATCGGCCGCGCCCAGGCGCTCATGCTGCATATCGCCCGGCTGCGTGAGCGCAAGGACATCCCTCACGTGCCGGTCTACCTCAACAGCCCGATGGCGATCAACGCGACCCGGCACTACCACGACCACCATTCCGAGCACCACGTGTCCGACGAGGACTGCCAGCGGATGTTCGACGTGGCCACCTTCGTCAACACTGTAGAAGAGTCGAAGGCACTCAACCGCCAGCGCGGGCCGATGATCATCATCTCGGCCAGCGGCATGATCACCGGCGGGCGCGTGCTGCACCACATCGAGGCGTTCGGCCCCGATGACCGCAACGCGATCCTGCTCGCGGGCTACCAGGCCGGAGGAACACGCGGTGCCGCGCTGGCGGCAGGCAAGCGCACGTTGCGCATGTTCGGCCGCGAGGTCCCCATCCGCGCCGAGGTGGTGCAGCTGGAGGGCTTCTCCGGCCACGCCGACGCCGGGGAGCTGCTGGACTGGATGCGCACCGCGCCGTCCGCGCCGCGCATGGTCTACCTCACCCACGGCGAGCCCGACGCTGCAGACATGCTGCGCGGGCGCGTGCAGCGTGAACTGGGCTGGCGTGCGCGCGTGCCGGGGCACCTGGAGCAAGTCGGATTGGAGGATGCGAGATGACCACGCAGGCCCCGGGCCACACCCGCCTGCGCGTCACCCGTGCCGGCATCGACACCTACCAGCAGCCGGTGGTCTATATGCACCGCGACTGCGAGGTCTGTCGCTCGGAAGGCTTTGCCGCGATGACGCGCGTCAGGCTGGACGTGGACGCCCGCACGCTGGTGGCGACGCTGAACGTGGTCATCGACGATCGGCTCGGCCTGGACGAGGTGGCGTTGTCGGAGGCCGCGTGGACGCTCCTCGATCCCGCGCCCGACGCCCTCGCCGGCGTCAGGCACGCGGAACCCGCGGCGTCGGCGGGCGCGCTCCGTGCCAAGGTGTTCGGCGCCCGGTTGGACGACGCGCAGTACTTCGCCCTGGTGCAGGACGTGATGGAAAGCAGGTTGTCGGACCTGGAGCTTGCAGCTTTCGTCACTGCCAGCGCGGGTGACCGCCTGGACCATGCGGAGACGACCGCGCTGACGCGAGCCATGATCTCCGTGGGCCAGCGCCTGGACTGGGGCGAAGGGCCGGTGCTGGACAAACACTGCGTAGGTGGCCTGCCGGGCAATCGCACCACCCCGATCGTGGTGGCCATCGTGGCTGCGCTGGGCTACCGCATCCCGAAGACCTCGTCGCGCGCGATCACGTCGCCCGCGGGCACCGCCGACACCATGGAAGTGATGGCGCCGGTGGCGCTCGACCTGGCGGCGATGCGCCGGGTGGTGGAGCGCGAGGGCGGCTGCATCGTGTGGGGTGGCAACGTGCGCCTGAGCCCGGCCGACGACATCCTGATCCGGGTCCAGCGCCCGCTGGATTTCGACAGCGACGGCCAACTGGTCGCCAGCGTGCTGTCGAAGAAGATAGCCGCGGGCTCCACCCACGTCCTGATCGACATGCCGGTGGGTCCGACGGCCAAGGTGCGAGGTGAGGCCGCGGCCCACAGCCTCGGCACGCGGCTTGCCCACACCGCGGGCGCGCTGGGATTGCAGTTGGGCATCCATCGCTCCGACGGCACCCAGCCGGTGGGTCGGGGAATCGGCCCGGCGCTCGAGGCGCACGACGTGCTCAAGGTGCTGCGCAACGCGGCCGATGCACCCGCCGACCTTCGCGAACGCGCACTTGCGCTGTCCGCGGCGCTGCTGGACATGGCAGCGGGCAGCAACGCCGGCACCGGACTGGAGCGCGCGCGCGGCGTGCTGGATTCCGGGGCGGCGCTGGCCAAGTTCCTGGCGATCTGCGAGGCCCAGGGAGGCTTCCGCGAACCGCCACGGGCGGCGTTCACCGCCGACGTCCCGGCGCCTGCATCGGGCCGCATCGCGGCGATCGACAACCGCAGGCTGGCCAAACTGGCCAAGCTGGCCGGCGCCCCGACATCCCCCACCGCCGGCCTCGAAACCGGTCTGCGGATCGGCGATACGGTCGAGCGCGGACAGCCCATGATGACCCTGCATGCGGAGTCGCCGGGAGAACTGGCCTACGCCCTGGAGCACGCCGCGACGCTGCAACCCTTTGTGCTTGGAGAGGTTCCATGACCCGTGTGCTGATGCCCTTCCCGGCCGATGCAGTGTTGGCCGGCACCATCAACCAGCCCCTGCAGGCGCGCATTGCACCCGTGGCCTGGCGGCACTTCCCCGATGGCGAGTCGCTGGTCACCCTGGACGACGCACTGGACGGCGCCGATGTGGCGATCCTGGCCAGCCTGCGCAACGCCGATGCCCTGGCCCTCCCGCTGCGCTTCGCCGCCCGGACCGCGCGCGAGTTCGGGGCTCGTTCGGTCGGCCTCATCGCACCCTACCTGGGGTATATGCGCCAGGACACCCGCTTCCATCGCGGCGAGGCGGTCAGTACACCGCTGTTTGCGCAATTCCTCGAAGAGGCTTTCGACTGGCTGGTGACCGTGGACCCGCACCTGCACCGCGTCGAGCGCCTGCAGTCGCTCTACCGCATTCCGACGGTCCACGTATCGGCGACGCCGGCCGTGGCCCGCTGGATCGCTGAGACCGTCCCCGACGCTGTGCTGATCGGCCCTGACAGCGAGAGCGAGCAGTGGGTAGCGGACATCGCCGCCCTGTCCGGCATGCCCTACCAGGTGCTGGCCAAGGAGCGGCACGGCGACTACGACGTGCGCGTCAGCCTGCCCGACCCGCAGGCCGTGGCGGGCCGGACCCCGGTCCTGATCGACGACATCGTGTCGTCCGGCCACACCATCCTGGAGACCCTCGCACACCTGCGCCGGTTGTCGTTGCCGCCGCCACTGCTGGTCGCCATCCATCCGGTGTTCGCCGGCGATGCCTATGCCCGCCTGCAGGAAGCAGGTCTGGCCCGCATCGTCAGTACCGACACCATTGCCCACCCGTCGAACGCGATCGCGCTCGGCGCGGACCTCGCTGACGCGGCATCGACCCTGATGTCCGCTTCGGCCGACTCCCCGGAGGACCCATGAACCTGCATCTCAACTGCTGCACCGCCGACCAGCTGTCGGCCGCCGAGCGCCAGCGGACCCTTGAACTCGCCGACGCCCACCGGCGGGCCGATCCCGCGTTTGACCATTGGGCGGCCGGCTACGGCGTGATCCGACATGACCCGCTCACCCAGCTCCGGGTCCGCCAGATGGTGCACGAGCTGGTGGCCCTGGGCCGCACGCCCGATGCCGGCACCGCCTGGCAGCGGCTCGCCGCGGCCGATCGCGTCACCAGCGCCGGCATGTGGCTGGTGGCCCACATGACCTACAGCCAGCGGGTCCGCACCGACGGCGCGACCCTCGAGGCCGATGACTTCAAGGCCACGCCCGAAGGCCACACTGGCGGGTCCCTCAACATGGTGCCGGCCTACGCCGGCTACCTGCTGATGGACGCCCTGGATGGCGTCACCCGCGCATGGATGATGGGCCAGGGGCACTGCGTGGCCGCCATCGACGCGCTGAACGTGCTGGTTGGCAACATGACCGCCCGGCACGCCGAACGTTACGACCGCTCCGACGCGGGGCTGAGCCGGTTCGTCGGCGACTTCTATGCCTACACCCTCAATCCGGACGGAACACCGGCGTCGCCCCTGGGCTCCCACGTCAATGCGCACACCGCCGGGGGCGTGATGGAAGGCGGCTATCTCGGCTTTGCCGAACTGCAGTACGTGCATGCACCGCTCAAGGACGAACGCCTGGTGGCGTTCCTCAGCGACGGTGCGTTCGAGGAACAGCGCGGCAGCGACTGGGCGCCGCGCTGGTGGCGTGCCGAGGACAGCGGGCTGGTCAGCCCGATCATCATCCTCAACGGGCGGCGCATCGAACAGCGCAGCCAGATCGCCCAGCAGGGCGGCGAGCGGTGGCTGGACCGGCACCTGCGATTGAACGGCTTTGATCCGATCGCGCTGGACGGGCGCGATCCGGCCAGCATCGCGTGGGGTATCCATGTGATGGAGTCGCGCCTGCAAGCGGGCGCCGCCGTTCCCGATGCCGACGTGCGGCTGCCCTATGGCATTGCCGAAACCGTGAAGGGCTTCGGATTCCCCGGCGCCGGGACCAACGCCTCGCACAACCTGCCCCTGCCCGGGAATCCGTCGAAGGAGGCCGAGGCACGCGCGCTCTTCAATCAAGGCGCCGCGGCGCTGTTCGTGGCCGCGTCCGAGCTCGAGGAGGCTGTTGCCGCACTCAACAGCCACGACCTCCAGCAGCGCGTGCGCGAGCGCGACCATGCGCTGGCCGATCGCCAGGTGGAACCGCCCCGCGTCCCGGCGATCGCCGACCGCGGCGCCGGCGGCGAGAGCTCGCCGATGACCGCGCTCGACGAGCAGTTCGTCGCCATCGCCGAAGCGAACCCGGGGCTGCGCGTGCGCGTGGGCAATCCTGACGAGCTGCGCAGCAACAAGCTCGATCGCACCCTGGACGCAATGAAGCACCGGGTGCACGAGCCCGAGCCCGGTGTCGCGGAATCGACCACTGGCGCGGTCATCACCGCGCTTAATGAGGAAGCCGTGGTATGCGCCGCGCTCGGCAACAAGGGCGGGCTGAACCTGGTGGTCACCTACGAGGCGTTCGCACCGAAGATGCTTGGCGCCGTGCGCCAGGAATTGATCTTCGCGCGTCACCAGGCACAGGCGGGGCGACCGCCCGGCTGGCTGGGCGTGCCTCTCGTGCTGACCTCGCACACGTGGGAGAACGCGAAGAACGAGCAGTCCCATCAGGATCCGACCATGGCCGAGGCGCTCCTGGGCGAAATGGCCGACATATCGCGCGTGGTGTTTCCCCCGGACGCCAACGGCGCCGCCGCGGCCCTCGCCCACGCCTACGCGCAACGCGGCACGGTCACCACCCTGGTCGTCCCCAAGCGACCGGTGCCGCACGAGCTGACACCGACGCAGGCGCAGGCGCTGGCCACCCAAGGTGCGCTATGCCTGGCCGGCAACCCGGCGACAGCGGCGATCCTGCTGGTCG
Source organism: Stenotrophomonas sp. STEN022 (assembly GCF_056760155.1). Taxonomy (NCBI): domain Bacteria; kingdom Pseudomonadati; phylum Pseudomonadota; class Gammaproteobacteria; order Lysobacterales; family Lysobacteraceae; genus Stenotrophomonas; species Stenotrophomonas sp. STEN022. Next base: position 36,983 of record NZ_JBRREG010000011.1, on the reverse strand, counting down.
CCACCGGTGCTTACCAATTGCAGGAAGTGCGCCACGCGCAGGTGCGCCTCGTTGAACGTGGCGTGTCGGCCGCGATCGTCTATCTCGGCGAGCCCGGCCGGTTCCGCACGCCGCGCGATCCGGACGAGGCGCGGTACGTGCACTCCGACAGCGAGGTCCATGCACTGTTCCCGGCGGAACGGCCGCGCATATTCGTCACGCATACGCGGCCCGAGCCCTTCCTGGGCGCGCTGCGCCGGCTCGACACTGGCCCGGCCACGACCGCGGCGCTCGGCTTCGTCAACCGCGGCGGCACGCTGGACGTGCCGGGACTGCTGTTCGCCAACCGCAGCACCTGGGCGCACGTGGTCGATGCGGCCGCGGGCGTCCTCGGCCAGTCCCGGGGCGGCCTGTTGTCGGAAGCGGAGCTGGCGGCAGTGGATGGTCGGGGCGATCCGGCCACGATCCTGCGTCCTGCAAGTGGGTCGACGCCATGAGTTGTCCAACCGGGAGCGCGCGTTGATGGCGGGCACGGTGCGGCGCGGAGGCCAGATTGCCTGGGCGGGACTCAAGCTCGGCGTCGCCGTGCTGCGCCTGCGCCGACGTGCACCCGACCTGCTTCCGGCATACGTCAGCACCACACTGGTGGGGTTGGGCACCACCTTCGTCAAGCTGGGCCAGGGCTTGAGCCTGCGCTGGGACCTGCTGCCGGCGCCCTATCGCGAGGCGCTGTCGCGATTGCACAGCGATGTGCCCCCCTTCCCGGCGGAGGAGGCCATGCGTATCGTCGAACAGGCGTTTGGCGCGCTGGTCGGCGAACTTTTCGCCAGCTTCGATGACAAGCCCCTGGCCGCGGCTTCAGTGGCCCAGATCCATCCAGCGCGCATGCATGATGGTCGCGATGTGGTCGTCAAGATCACCCGCCCCGGGATCCATGCCCAGGTGCAGGCGGATCTGCTGCTCCTGCGGCGCACGATGCGCGTCGCCCAGTGGATCTGGCCGCCACTGAAACGCCACCGGCCGCTCGAACTGGTGGACGAACTAGGCGCATTCCTGCGTGACGAGATCGACATGCGTCACGAGGCGCAGAACATGCGGCGCATGGCCAAGGTGCTGGATGCCCTGCCCGGCATCACCCAGCCGCACGTCGTCGAGCCGTATGCCACCCGCAACGTGCTTGTGCAGGATCGAAGCCACGGGACCCGTCTGGAGGCCGCGTACGGCACAGCGGCCGCTCCCGCACTGGCAAGGGCGCTGCTCGGTGCCTACGTGCATCAGCTCTTCGGCGCCGGCGTCTTCCATGCCGACCCGCACCCGGGGAATCTGTTCTTCTTTGACGACGGTCGCCTGTGCCTGCATGACTTTGGATCGATCGGCGTGCTCGACCCTGCATCCCGGCTCGCGCTCGGCGGCATGGTCGAGGCCATTGCGGCCGACGACGCCGAGGGCGTGCTGGATGCAGCGATCGCCATGGGCTTCTTCCCGTCGCAGGTCGACCGCCGCTCGCATGTGCGCGAGATCCACCTGATCCTGGCCGAGATGGCCAGCCGTCCGCTGGCGCAGTGGTCCATTGCCGAGGCAATCTGGCGCGTGGCACGCATTGGGCAGGGCGCTGGCTTCCGGCTTCCGGCCCACCTGCTGTCCCTGATCCGGACGCTGTTCCTGGTCGAGAACACGCTGCGGGCGCTGGATCCGAATCTGGACCTGCTGGGGACGCTGTCCGCGCAGGCGGCCGCGATCGCCGACATTGCCGAAGCCAGCCGCCCCAGCGGCAACAGGCCGCTTGCCATGCGGCTGGCCCGCACTGCGCGCCAACTGCCACAGATCGCCACCGACCTGTTGCGGCAGGCGCAACTGAGCGACGGACGACCCGCCTTCTCCGTACACCACCATGGCCTGAGTTCCACGCAGGAGGCAATCGCGCGCACGGGCAACCGGCTGGCGTTGGCCCTGGTCACCTTGGGCCTGTACGTAAGCGGTGCGCTGTTGAGCCTGCATTCCGACGGCCCGCAAGTGTTCGGTCACATGCCTTTCCTGGCTATGGTGGCTTTCGCTGCTGCGGGATTGCTCTCACTGCGGCTGGTGATGGCCATCGCCAGATCGGGACACTTGTAACAGAACACTGATCTATCTCCCCGCTGGTGCCCGGCGCATCAGTGCATCCAGGAAGGCAGACCCATGACGCAACACAATCATCATCATCAAGATCATCAGGCGCACGGCGAGCAACCGCCGCATCCCCGCACGGGTGCTGAAGGTGACGTCCATGCCGGGCACGACAAGCATGCCGGCCACAGCGTGGCGAGCTTCCGCGACAAGTTCTGGCTCACGCTGCTGCTGACCATCCCCACTCTGATCTGGAGCGGGATGATCCAGCATTGGTTCGACTACACCGCACCACAGTTCCCGGGGTCGGCGTACATCCCGGCGGTGTTCGGCACGATCGTGTACTTCTACGGCGGCTCGCCGTTCCTCCGCGGCGGATACCACGAGCTGAGAAATCGCCTGCCGGGCATGATGACGCTGATCTCGCTTGCGATCACCGTCGCCTTCCTTTACAGCGCGTTGGTCACGCTCGGCGTTGTCGAGGGCTTGGACCTGTGGTGGGAGCTGGCGACGCTGGTGGCGATCATGTTGCTCGGCCACTGGATCGAGATGCGTTCGATCAACCAGGCACAGGGCGCTCTCAAGGAACTCGCGAAGCTGCTGCCTGATATGGCGGTGCGGTTGGATGAGGCCGGTACCGCGAAGGAAGTCCCTGTCGCGGAACTGAAGCGCGGCGACCTGCTGCTCATCAGGCCCGGCGCGAGCATTCCCGCCGACGGCGTCGTGAAGGAAGGGACCAGCGCCGTCAACGAAGCGATGATCACCGGCGAGTCCAAGCCGATGGACAAGTCGACGGGCGACCGGGTGATCGCCGGCACCGTCAACGGACAGGGCTCGTTGCGTGTCGAGGTGACGGGAACCGGCGACGAGACCGCGCTCGCGGGTATCATGCGGCTCGTCGAGCAGGCCCAGACGTCGCGCTCGCGCGCCCAGGCCCTGGCGGACCGGGCGGCGTTCTACCTCACGATCATCGCCATCGTCTCCGCCGCGGTTACCGCCATTGTCTGGCCACTCCTCGGTCGACCGTGGAGCTTCACGATCGAGCGCGTAGTGACCGTGCTCGTGATCGCCTGTCCCCATGCGCTGGGTTTGGCCATCCCGCTGGTGACCGCCATCTCGACCACGATTGGCGCACGGAACGGCCTGCTCGTGCGCGATCGACGCGGCCTGGAAGAGGCCCGTTTGCTGAACACGGTCGTGTTCGACAAGACGGGCACGCTCACGCTCGGTTCGCACCGCGTCGTGAAGACCACTGCCGCCGATGGACTCACCGACGACGAGGTGCTTCGCGTGGCCGCGTCGGTCCAGCGCGACGCTGAACATCCGATCGCGCAGGCGCTGATGACCAGCGCCAAGGAACATGGCATCGACGTTCCGATGTCGCAGGACTTCGAGTCCATGCCGGGACGCGGCGTGCGCGCAGTCGTCGAGGAGCGCTCGCTTCACGTTGGCGGGCCGGGTCTGTTGAGAATGCTCGCGGTCGAACCGCCGGAGACGCTTCGGCGGGCTGCCGAATCAGCGGCAGCCGATGGTCAATCTGCAACCTACCTGGTGGAAGGCGACCGGGTGCTCGCCGTATTTGCGATCGCGGATGCCATCCGTCCCGAATCGTTCGACGCGGTCAAGCGGCTGCACGACGAAGGACTGGAGGTTGTCCTGCTGACGGGTGATTCCACGGCGGTCGCAAACGCGGTCGCGAAGGAACTCAACATCGACACCGTCTTCGCCGAGGTATTGCCCGAGGACAAGGTGGCAAAGATCGAGGAGCTGCAGGCCCAGGGCAAGCGCGTCGCGATGGTGGGTGACGGTGTCAATGACGCTCCGGCGCTGCTCACGTCCGACGTCGGCATCGCCATCGGCACAGGGACGGACGTCGCGGTCGAGGCCGGCGACGTCGTACTCGTGCGCAGCGACCCGCGCGACGTGCCAGCGATCATCGAATTGAGCAAGGCCACCTATCGCAAGATGATCCAGAACCTGTGGTGGGCCGCCGGCTACAACATCGTCGCCATCCCTCTCGCCGCTGGCGTTCTCGCCGCATGGGGGATCCTGCTGCAACCTGCGCTTGGGGCAGTGCTCATGTCGCTGAGCACCGTCGTTGTGGCAATCAATGCGCAGTTGTTGCGCCGGGCGGTGCGGTCCCCATGAACATGATTCGGGGACACCTGTGACCACGCGCCGGCTTCTTGCACTCAACGTTGGCTCGTCCACCCTCAAGGGCGCGTCCTATCTGTTCAACACTGAGGGACACGGCGCGCAGTCTCGTCTGCTCGAGCGCTCCCGGGCCGAAATTCCAGTCGGCGTGGATGCGCAGGAGCGCCTTGCCACCCTGCTCGAGGCATTGTCGGAGCCGTGGCCCAGCCCCGACGTGGTGGTGCACCGAATCGTACATGGCGGTGACCTGCACGACGCCCGCGAGCTCGACGAAACCGTGCTCGCGAAACTGGATGCATTGGTGCCGTTCGCACCCTTGCACCAGCCGGTAGCCCTCGCTTTCGCGCGTGCCGCGCGCATGCGTTGGCCGCACGCGCGCCAAGGCGTGGCCTTCGACACCGACTTCCACGCGTCGCTCGCGCCCTGGAGCCGGCGCTTGCCTGTCCCTGAAGCATGGGATGCGCTGGGCATCCGCCGCTACGGTTTCCATGGACTCGCCTTTGCCTCCGCGCTCCGCATAGTGGCCAGCCACGACGCTGGAATCCTGAAGGGCCGCGCTGTCTTCGCGCATCTGGGGGGGGGCTGCAGCGTCTGCGCCGTCGAGGGCGGCCGCAGCCGCGACACCACCATGGCGCTCACTCCGCTGGGTGGAATCCCGAGCCCTACCCGCTCCGGAGATCTCGATCCCGGCGCGTTGCTGTATCTGCTGAGGCATGAACGCCTGGATGCGCAGGCGCTTGAAAACGGCCTGTACCGCAGTGCAGGCCTTGCCGGAATCGCCGGCCATGGCGACATGCGCGTGTTGCTGACGGATCCCGGCCCGCAGGCCCAGCTTGCCGTGGAGCTCTTTGCAGTCCGGATTGCGCAGTCCATCGCGGCCATGGCCACGGCAATTGGCGGTCTCGACCATGTCGTCTTTTCCGGCGGCATCGGCCATCGCGCGCCGGTTTTGCGGGCTCGCATCGTCGCGCGACTGGCCTGGCTCGGCCTGGCGCTGGCACCTGACGTCAACGATGCTGGAGCCACGCGGATCGACCGCGGGGGCGGGCCGAGCATATGGAACGTCGCGATCGATGAGGAGCGCGAACTGGCTGAATCGGCACTCGCCTGGCTGTAGCCACGACACGCCCCAAGGGTCGGCTCCGGTGGGGAATCACTCCTCGATCCGTGACGACGTGAGCACCGCTGCGAATCCACCACCGGGGGTGCGCATGTTCGTGGTCTGGCCCTGGTACAGCCTGGCCGCGAACAACAGGACACCCGCCTCGGACGCGAAGCAGCGCACATCCGCCTTGAGGGACTGGCCCCCATGCACGATCCGCATGCTCGGTGGCGCGAAGGCCTGTGCGATGTAGGTCGCCGACGCCATAGACGCCCAAGTCCGCCGGGTCAACTTGTCGCCCCGATAACTCCCACGGCTGCCAAACCCTGCTGCAGGCTTGAAGAAATATCCGTTGCGCACTGCCCACAACGCATCCCGGTTCGCGGGCACGAGTTCGACCGTGGGCGGGATCACCTGGCCCAGCAGTGCCGTCGAACCCGCATCGACCCCGAACCCGCCGAGCAGAGCCGGGTCCCCGAGCACCGCAAGGTTGCGCTTGTCGGCAAACAGCGCGTGTGCTCGGGGATGCGGCATCAGCGCGACGTCCCCTGCCAGGTAAGCCTCACGAATGTCTGCATGCGAGGCATCCTCGAGCGCGAAATCGGTCAACCGGTTGTAGACAGTGTCGATTCGACCGTGGGCATCCTCAAGCCCGTCCGAACCAAACGACAAATCCTCGGGAGCGCTGATCACGCAGTCCACGCCATGGTCCCGAAACGCGTTCGCGTACAGCACAAACTCGGGGTAAAGGAACTGCGCTCGCGGAGTGCTGTCCACGATGGCCAGGCGCGACGGCGTGCGCCCGGATTGCTGCCGAGCATCCTCCATCCAGGCCGTGACGGCCGCATCACGCGCTTGGGCCGCGTTGGTCCAGGTGGCCCATGCTGGCGGCGCGCAAGACCGCACGGCATCGAGCAACAAGGCATTGAGGAGCAGACCGCCTGGATTGGTGTTGACCTCGATCAGCCGCGGGCCATCGACCGTCAGGTGAAAGTCCAGACCCAGGACGCCCCCCGCCGAACCCGGATCATGGGTTGCAATGTCAGGGGCCCATTGCAGGACCCGTTGGCTATATCCCGGGTTTCCTGCGACGTCGAAGACCGCCGCCGCGACTCGTCCCATGGCCTCCAACGCGGGCCGATCAACGAACAAGGCATAGGGTGAAAATAAGTGCGCGTGTACGGCGGGATCAGTCGTGAACTCCGGAAAGGCACCCCGGATCGACTCGTGCAGACGGAGGATGTCGACCACTTCGCATGCACACCGCTGGTTGAGCGGCGCGCTTTCCAGGGTGGCACAGTCGATCTCGCAGCCTGTCTGTCCAACTATTATCGGAGTCCGCGGTTCAACCACAACAGGGATTGTTCTGTTGGATCGGTGGACATGGCACTGTTCCGAACGAGCAGAACACACAGCAGTCGCCTTGATGCGGACGCAAAACCGCTCCACAGCCCGTGCACTCATAGAAGAATTGACACGCTGTGATGGGCATTGTCTCGGTCGCCCGATGGCCGCACTCCGGGCAGGTCAAGATGCTTTCCAGCTTGACGTCACTCACCGCCAGTCCGCACCTTGGCCGGGAAGCCTGCTTCCGTGACTGCACGCGCGATTCCGGCTGCATCCGTCTGGCTCGATTCGAACGTCACCGTGACTGTTTCAGCCCGGGTGTCCACCTTCACATCGGCCACGCCCGGCACCTTCTCCAGCGCCTTCCTGATGGTGATGCCGCAGGCGGGACAGGTCATGTTCTCAGCATCGAGCATCACTACGGTTGCGGGCGTCGCAAGAGCGGCACCGACCGACAGAGCAGCCACCAGGGCCAGTATCCACTTGTGCATCGCGCCTCCTACAGAATCCAGACGATGTAATAGGGAAACAGCAGCAACAGGACGATGAGGGCTGTCGCCAACCAGAGCCAACGTCGCCTGCGTCGCAGAGCGTCCGGGGCGATGCAACTGCCATCCACACCGCACCGTGCCGCCGGTCGATACAGCATCCAAAACGCCACGGCCAAGGACAGTACGGCGGCGGCGCTGAACCAGGGCCTCAAGGGATCGAGAGCTGTCAGGGTGCCGATCCAGGCGCCACTGATGCCCAGCAGGACCAGCACCAGCGGCACGACGCAGCAGACCGATGCGCCAATGGCGGCGATGCTCGCGCCAACGATGGCTGGAACAGACGATTTGGCCGGGGTTGTTTGCATCAGAGCATACTAGCCTCTGTACCTAGGTACGGAGTCAAGCCGTGCGTCCGAACACGTTTACGATCAGCCGGCTGGCGGCGGCGGCCGATGTGCACGTCGAAACCGTGCGCTACTACCAGCGGCGTAGGCTGCTGCGTCAACCCGAGCGACCCATAGGAGGCGTGCGTCGTTACGACGAAAACGATGTCAATCGGCTTCAGTTCATCCGGCGCGCTCAGATGATGGGATTCAGCCTCGACGAGATCGCTGGCCTGCTAGAGATCACAGGCGAAGGTTCTTGCGAGCAGACCCGTCAGCTGACCGAGCGAAAGCTCGTCGATGTCCGTCTACGAATCCGCGAGCTGCGACAGCTGGAGAGGGATCTCGAACAGAAAATAGCGCGGTGCGCCCAAGTGCCGGCGGGAGAGTGCTGCCCAACCCTCGATTTTCTGGAGCGGCCAATAAAGCCAGCTGCGACAGGCAGTTAGCTCACTTTCGGCCCGTTTTTACTCGAATCCCTGCCGACCCTCCCTTCGGCCAGCTTGACGCGGTACGAACCGGGCCATACCTGACCAACGTGGAATTGCTATTACGACTCATTCGCAATACGATTTTTTCGTAACCCTGCTGGCAGGCCGCCGCCGCCCTGCTCCTTATCTGCGTCTCCTGCCAAGGCCATCTCCTTGTTGCCTCGTCTTCCGCGTGCGCGTTTCCCGCATCATTCCGTTCTGTTCATCTGCCTCACCGCTGCCTGCCTGAACGCGCAAGCGCAGACTGCAGAACCCGTTCCCGCCAACCAAGCTGCCCAGGACGCTACCGAACTCGACACCGTGCGGGTGAAAGGCGAGCGCCTGGGCTTGAACCTCAACCTGGACGCCAGTGCCGGCGCGCTGGGAACCAAGCGGCTGCTGGACACCCCGTTCTCGGTGACCGTGGTGGAACAGGAAGACATCGAGAAGCGTGGTGCCACCACATTGGGCGATATCTTCATCAACGATCCATCGGTCTACGCAGCCGAACCTTCGGCCACCACCGCCTGGTGGGGCACACAGATCCGTGGCATCGGCGTCAGCAACCACTATGTGGATGGCGTGCCGATGTTGATGGAATGGGGTGGCGAGTATCCGCTCGAGGCTGTCGAATCGGTGCAGGCATTGAAGGGGCTCGGCGGTTTCATGTACGGCTTTGGCTCGCCCGGCGGCATCATCAGCTATCGCAGCAAGCGGCCGACCAGCGCACCGATGCTCTCCACGACGTTGGGCTGGCGTAACGACAGCGCATGGTCGGCCCGCGTTGACGCCAGCACCCGCGTCAACGGCCCGGATTCATTTGGTGTCCGCGTCAACCTGGCCAAGGACGGCGGCGACGCCTACAACGGCGCAGGACTGGACCGCGAAGTCATTGCGATAGCCGTGGAGCAGCCCATCGGCGATGCGCTGGTATGGCACGCCGAGGTGCTGCATGAGGACAACAAGCTCAAGCACGAACCGATGTACTTCTACTGGGACAGCTACCAGGGCGACCGCCTGCCCCGCCCCAGCTATGACTACCAGAACGTTCGCGTCCGCAACTCCTACTACCAAGCGAAGACCACCAACACCACCACCGGCCTGCAATGGCGTGTGAGCGAGGATTGGAACGTGGACTTCACCGTTGGCGGCAGCCGACGCGAGCACTACTCCAACAAGATGTTCGGCAACCTGCTCAATGAGGCGGGTGACTACGAGGGCAGCGTCTACAACTTTGGCGCCGATCTTCGTAGCAGCGTCGCCCAGGTGCTGGTTACCGGCAGCGTCGACACAGGCACGATACGCCATGAACTGGTGTTCGGCAGTGCGATGCAGCGCAGTTGGGACCGCTGGAGCAATGAGTTCTACTGGAGCAATGACTTCTCGGGCAATCTTTACCAGCGACAGGATTTCATCTCGCATCACGTTCCGGATTTCAGCTTCGCTGCGGTGAGCTCGGATGAGAGGCAGAAGTCGGTATTCGCCAGCGACACCCTGCACTTCGGCGAGAAATGGCAGGTGATACTCAGTGCGCGCTATGTCGATTACGAACAGCGCGACAAGGACGGCGACCCTACCGTGGATTCGGGTTACGCCACCTCTGCACTTACACCAACGCTGGCATTGATCTACAAGCCGGTGGAAGCGGTATCGATCTACGGCAGCTACGTGGAGTCGCTGGAGTCTGGCGGACGCGTTGGCTTCGACAGCGAGCCACCTTACGCCAATGCTGGTCAGGTGCTGGACGCCACCATCAGCAAGCAATACGAGATCGGTGCCAAGTACCAGAGCGGCAGGCTCGGATTCACTACCGCTGCATTCCGCGTTGAACGCGCCGCGAAGATCGACCAATGGCGTGATGGCCAGCGTTATCTGGTGCAGGACGGTCTCACCCTGTACCGCGGCTTCGAGGCGATCGCCAGCTACGGCGTGACCGACAGTCTGGATATCGGGTTGGGTGGTCTGTGGCTGGACGCCAGTCTGGAAGATCTTGCACCGGAGAACGCTGCGCTGCGCGGCAACCGCCCGGCGGGTTCGGCGCCGCGTAGTTACGTCGCCAACTTCGACTACCGCCCTGCCCTGCTGACCGGCTTCAGCCTGCACGGCACGGTGCGCTATTCCGGCGAGCAGTATTACGAAGATGCCAACCGCATCCTCATTCCAGGGCGCACGATCACCGACCTCGGCTTCCAGTACCGCACCACGCTGGCAGGTCGTGATGCCACGCTGACCGGCAACGTCAACAACGTGTTCAATCGCAAATATTGGAACCTGGACATGCTTGGCGAAGCGCGGAACGCGTCCGTGGATCTTCGCATCGACTGGTAACCCGCAACGCGATGCCGGTACTCTCGCGGGCGTTGCGTGATGCTTGCTGCAAGACCTGCATGGGACGATCTTCAGGCTATAGACCACCGATTAAAGTGACTCACCACTTTAATCGGCGGCCGTCGAGCAGAAGCATCATCAGCCCAGCTGATCCAGGGCTTTGCGCAATGCGCCGACCGCGCTGCTTTCGGTTTGGATCCAATCGTTGTCCAAGCCCTGCAAGGCGGGGTTCTGGTAGCGCATGGCGGACTGTCGCCGCGCCTTGGCCGAAGCATGCAGCTGCAGGCAGCCCGTTTGTCGGGCGACCTTGGCGATGTTCTGGGCATTCAGGCCTGCGCCGGCCATCAAGTGCAGGCGTGCCCCGGCTTGTTCCGCCAAGCTGGCCAGCACAGCACTGCCTTCAGCAGCACTGGCGCGGCCACCGGAGCTGAGGATGCGCTTGATCCCGAGCTCAACCACCTGCTCCAGCGCGGCTGGCAGGTCGCGGGCGGCATCGAAGGCGCGATGGAAGGTGATATCCATTGGCCCGGCCGCGCTCACCAGTTCACGGCATAGCGGCATGTCGATCTCGGCATCTGCGGTCAACGCACCAATCACCACGCCATCGCAGCCCAGCTGCCGACAATGCGCGATGTCGCGCAGCATGATCTCTGCTTCCACGCTTCCGTAGTGAAAGTCACCAGGACGCGGGCGTATCAATACGAACAACGGGATCTGCAGCTGCTCGCGCGCAACCGCGATGCTGCCGGACGACGGCGTTGTGCCGCCTTGTTCCAGATTTTCGAACAATTCAATGCGATTGGCGCCGCCTTGTTGTGCTGCCACGGCCGACATCGCCGAGTTGCAGGCGATCTCCAGCAGATACGCCGAACTCACGCCTGCGTGCTCGTGTACACCGATGCCGAGTCCAGCAAGGCATCTTGCTTGCTGCTGTCGCATACCGCGTAGACGAAGCCCTTGTGCAGCGCATACGCACCCACTTCGCCGCTGCGGTTCATTGCCAGGAAGCAGACCTGCAAGGTGCGGCTGGCTTCCGGGCGCTTGCGCACCACACGCTGGATCGCTTCGCGGCAGGCGTCGGCCGGTGAGCGACCTTGTCGCATCAGCTCCACCACCAGGAACGAAGCCGCATTGCGGATCATCTCCTCGCCCATGCCGGAGGCCGTGGCGGCGCCCACTTCGTTATCCACGTACAAGCCGGCACCGATGATCGGGCTGTCGCCAACGCGGCCGTGCATCTTGAACGCCATGCCGCTGGTGGTGCAGGCACCGGCCATCTGCCCCTTGGCGTCAATGGCGATCATCCCCAGCGTGTCGTGGTTGTCCTTGTCACCGGGAATACCACGCCGCTCGGCGTTGATCTGCGGCGCGTAGTGCTCGGTCTTCAGCCACTCGCGCCATGCCTTTTCCGCTTCCGTGGTGAGCAGGTTCTGTCGTTCGAATCCTTGTTGCACGGCGAACTGTTGAGCGCCCTCGCCCACCAGCATGACGTGCGGCGTCTTCTCCATCACCGCACGGGCAACGGAGATCGGATGCAGGATGTCGACCAATGCCGCCACCGATCCGCAACGCCCATCACCGGCCATGATGCTTGCGTCGAGGCTGAGCACGCCATCGCGGTCAGGGTTGCCGCAGCGGCCGACGGTAGGATTGCAGAGTTCGCTTTCGGCCCAGCGGGCGCCGGCTTCCACCGCATCCAGTGCGCTGCCGCCAGCGGCCAACACCTTCCATGCGGCCTGGTTGGCCCCTACGCCGAAGTCCCAGGTTGAGACCACGCGAGCGCCGTTGGTGGCCACCGGCGATGCCAGCAGCCCCGGCGCCGCACTGCCCAACATGCCAATAAGCGCGGACGACTGCAGGAACTGTCTGCGGGTACTCATGCCTGGGTTCTCCTGAGTTGTGTCAGCGTGCTGCGAGTTTGTCCACGTGCCAAGCCAATGCGCCAAGTACACCGAGCTCGCCGTGTTCAACACGCCAGACCGGCACGTGCCGCAGCGCCTGCGACAAGCGGTCCTTGGCAAGGAAACGTTGCTGGAAGCCGCCTGCATGCAATGGGCCACTCAAGTGGCCGGTGATGCCGCCGGTCAGGTAAACCGCGCGGGCGCCAAAGGTCAGTGCGAGGTCGCCCGCCAGGCTGCCCAGCCACGCACAGAAAACCTCGATGCTTTCCGCGGCCAATGGGTCTGTGCCGGCGGCTGCGACCAGATCAGCGGGACTGTGCCATTGCGGCGTGCTGCCACGCAGTTCGCACAAGCTGGTGTAGAGCGTCAGCAAGCCCGGGCCGGACAGGATCCGCTCGTTGTCGATGTGCGTGTAGCGCCGCGACAGCAAGCGCAATACGTCCTGCTCCAGCGGCGTGGAGCCTGCCAGCGCCGCATGCCCCGCTTCACTGGCGAGTACCGAGGGATTTCCGCCGGGCAGATACACGGCGACGCCCAAGCCCGTGCCAGGGCCGAGCACCACCGCCGGACCTGGCACCACCTGGGAGGGATCACCGCAGATCAGGTGCAGCGAATCGGCCTCGGCATGTGCCATCGCTTGGGCGACGGCGACAAAGTCATTGATCAACTCCAGCGTGTGCATGCCTGATTCACAGCGGGTTGCCGCCAGCGATACCGGCCACGCCAGGTTGGTATTGAGCAGGGTGTCGCCGTCACCATCAAGGACGCCGGCGATGGCAACGACCGCGTGTGCGATCGGCGGCGCTTCAGTTTCGCGCACCAACCAATCCGCATAGTCGCGCAGGATAGCGGCAAGGCTGGGGTGTTCGGCACAGGTGTATTTGCGGAAACCCCGGACGCTCAACGCTCCGTTGGCATCCAGTCGGGTCCAGCCCAGGCGTGCATAAGTGCCGCCGACATCTGCGCCGATGATGGCGTTGCCCAATTCAGAATCCTGGATTGCTTCGCTGCGAGCCGCGTCATCCGACGCTGGTCTGCTCATTCGTGTGCCCGCTGTTGCTGCATATCCAGAAAACGCTCAATTTGTGGTGGGCGCATGATGCGGTATCGACTGCGGCATTGAAAGCGGACTTAAGTCAGGTGGCGCAAAGCACGCCAGGTCCACCAGCCCAGGGCAGTCATGGACAGCGAGCCGCCGAGGTGCAAGCCGATGGTGACCAGTCCCCAGCCCAGCTGCTGGCGCTGCAACAGGTGAACCACTTCGGCCGAAAAGGTCGAGAAGGTGGTCAGGCCACCCAGCAGTCCGGTGACCATGAACAGCCGCCACTGCGGTGACAGTTCGGGCCGGCTGGCGAAGAATGCCAGCGCCAGCCCGATGACGTAGCCACCGAGCAGGTTGGCGGTCAAGGTCCCCAGCGGCACGGTGTTGTGCAGCGGGTTCAACCAAAGACTCAGCCCGTAGCGTAGCCAGGCACCGAGTGCCGCGCCAACACCGATGGCCAGGAAGGACTGCCACATGGATTCACGCTCCAGGCACGGGTTGGCGGATGGCGGTCATTTGCGCTGCGCGCGGGCCTGCTCGCGGGCGGTGCGCAGGCGATCCAGCTTGTCTTTCAGCTTGATCTCCAGGCCGCGCTCCACCGGCTTGTAATAGACCTGTTCGCCCATCTCATCCGGGAAAGCGGTCTGGTCCAGCGCGATGCCGCCTTCGACATCGTGGTCGTACTGGTAGCCCTGGCCGTAGCCCAGCGTCTTCATCAGACGCGTCGGTGCATTGCGCAGGTGCATCGGTACCGGCTGGGTGCCGTATTTGGCGATATCGGCACGGGCCGCGTGCAGTGACATGTAGGCGGCGTTGGATTTGGCGGTGCTGGCCAGGTACACGACCAGGTTGGACAGGGCGATATCGCCTTCAGGTGCGCCGATGCGGTCATAGGCGTTCCAGACATTGATCGCCATTTCCAGCGCCCGCGGATCGGCCAGGCCCACGTCTTCCACCGCCATGATGGTCAGCCGGCGCAGCAGATAGGACGGATCGCAGCCGCCGTCGAGCATGCGCGCAAGCCAGTAGATGGCGCCGTCCGGGTTGGAGCTGCGCACCGACTTGTGCAGCGCCGAGATCTGGTCGTAGAACTGTTCGCCGTTCTTGTCAAAGCGGCGGGTGCGGTCAGCCAGCACCTGCAGCAGGGTTTCCGGGGTGATTTTACCGCCCTCGCCTGCGGCCAGTTCTGCGGCGATTTCCAGCAAGGTCAGGGCGCGGCGCACGTCGCCATCGGCGGCCCTGGCGATTTCCAGCAGCGACTCGGCCGAGACCGTGATTTCCTGCTCACCCAGTCCGCGCTCGGTGTCGTCCAAGGCGCGCTGCAGCGCTTCCACTACGTCTTCTGGCGAGACCAATTCCAGCACATGCACGCGGCAGCGCGACAGCAATGCCGAGTTCAACTCGAACGAAGGATTTTCGGTGGTCGCACCGACAAAAATGATCGTGCCGCGCTCGATGTGCGGCAGGAAGGCATCCTGCTGTGCCTTGTTGAAGCGGTGTACTTCGTCGACGAACAGCACCGTACGCCGCCCTTCGGCAAAGCGCTGCGCGGCTTCGGCCAGCACCTGGCGCACGTCGGGCAGGCCGGACAGCACGGCGGAAATCGCACGGAACTCGGCATCGGCGTATTGCGCCAGCAACAGGGCCAAGGTGGTCTTGCCGCAGCCCGGCGGGCCCCACAGGATCATCGAATGCACGCGCCCGGATTCGACCGCGCGGCGCAGCGCCGTGTTGGGTGCCAACAAGCGCTTCTGCCCAACCATCTCGTCCAGTGCACGCGGACGCATGCGCTCGGCGAGCGGACGCATATTGTCCCGGTCCGCTGTCAGCAGGTCGGCGGGAGCTTCATCAAGAAAGATATTTCGGGATCTGGCCACGCCCGCATTCTAGCAGCGTGGCCGCCCTGCCCCGGCCTCCAACGCCGGGTTTGGACTCAGCGGTCGCCGACGACGTCGACGTCCTTGCCCGGCACGAAGCGGAAGGTGCCTGCGGCAAAGCTCGGATTCTTCTTCCAGCCGCTGAAAGTGATGATGGTGCGCTGGCCGACCGCGTCGGTCAGTTCCATCCGCGACAGCGCGCCACCGGCGAAGCCCAGTGCGGCCACATCGAAGCTGGCCTGGGTATCACGCTTGGGCGTGAGCGACAGCCACTGCATGCCGTCACGCGGCGCGGCTTCTTCGCTGATGTCGTACTGCTGTTCCAGCAACGCCGGGTTGATCAGGGCGGTGAGCGGATTGTTCTGCTCCTCGGTGCCCTGCGGGCTGACCCGGGCCTGTTCCAGGTCCGGCTCGTAAACCCACAGCTTGCTGCCGTCGGCGATGATCAGCTGCGGATGCGGACGGGTGTATTCCCAGCGGAACTGGCGCGGTGCCGACAGCGCCACGCGGCCGCTGGAGGATTCCTTGACCCGGCCACGCTGATCCACCACCTGCTGCGCGAACTGGCCATCAAGGCCACGCAGGCCGCTGGTGAAGGACTTCAGGTCATCGCGGGCGCCGGCATGCGCATCCGCGGCAAGGCCGGCACAGGCCAGGGCAACAGCAAGAACGGAGTGGCGCAGGAATGCAATCATGGCGGCTTGGGATAGTTGTGTCGTTGGTGAGGCAGAGTCTGCCTCTTGCAAACTGAATGGGCGGCAATCAATCGCTGAATGCCGCCCTTTCGTTCAGTGCTTGGGCGGCGGCGGAGCCAGCACGGTGCGGTCGCCGTTGTGCTCGGGCGCGGTGACAACACCAGCCGCTTCCATCGCCTCGATCAGGCGCGCGGCGCGGTTGTAACCGATCTTCAGACGACGCTGCACGCCGGAAATGGACGCGCGGCGGGTTTCGGTCACGATGCGCAGGGCTTCGTCGTAAAGCGGGTCAGACTCGTCGCTACCGCTGCTACTGCTCTCCGGCAGGCCGTTGGCGCCAACCACCACGCCATCGCCCATGGTCTGCACCTCGTCCAGCACGCCCTCGATGTAATCGGTGGGA
Source organism: Stenotrophomonas sp. STEN022 (assembly GCF_056760155.1). Lineage (NCBI taxonomy): Bacteria > Pseudomonadati > Pseudomonadota > Gammaproteobacteria > Lysobacterales > Lysobacteraceae > Stenotrophomonas > Stenotrophomonas sp. STEN022. The sequence goes on along the minus strand of NZ_JBRREG010000011.1, from coordinate 20,705 downwards.
CCGCTGGCCTTGAGATGCTCGACCACCCGGTGCACTTCTTCGTCGGAGACGAAGGCACCGTGCACACGGTCCGGCATGGCGGTGCCCGGCGGCAGATACAGCATGTCGCCATTGCCCAACAGCGCTTCCGCGCCGGACTGGTCGAGGATGGTGCGCGAATCGATCTTGGAGCTGACCTGGAAGGCGATACGGGTCGGGATATTGGCCTTGATCAGACCGGTGATCACGTCCACCGACGGGCGCTGCGTGGCCAGGATCAGATGGATGCCGGCCGCACGTGCCTTCTGCGCCAGGCGTGCGATCAGTTCTTCGACCTTCTTGCCGACGATCATCATCATGTCGGCGAATTCGTCGATGAAGATGACGATGAAGGGCAGCGGTTCGAGCGGACGCGGTGCCTCGCCCATCTCCGGGTTGGGCTTGAACAACGGGTCCATCATCGGCTGGCCAGCGTCGATGGCGTCCTTCACCTTCTTGTTGAAGCCGGCCAGGTTACGCACGCCGACCGCGCTCATCAGCTTGTAGCGGCGCTCCATTTCGGCCACGCACCAACGCAGGCCGTTACCAGCCTCCTTCATGTCGGTGACCACCGGCGCCAGCAGATGCGGAATGCCCTGGTAGACGCTGAGTTCCAGCATCTTCGGGTCGATCATCAGCATGCGCAGGTCTTTCGGGCTGGCCTTGTACAGCAGGCTCAGCACCATCGCGTTGACCGCAACGGACTTGCCCGAGCCGGTGGTACCGGCCACCAGAAGGTGCGGCATGCGCGCCAGGTCGGCCACGCTCGGGCGGCCCGCGATGTCCTTGCCCAACGCCAGGGTCAGCACGCTGGCCGACTTGTCGTATTCCTTGGAGCGCAGCAGCTCGGACAGGAAGATCATCTCGCGGGTGACGTTGGGGATTTCCAGGCCAATCACCGACTTGCCCGGAATCACGTCAACCACACGCACCGACTTGACCGACAGGCCGCGCGCGATGTCCTTGTCCAGCGAACTGATCTGGCTGACCTTGATGCCCGGCGCCGGTTCGATCTCGAAACGGGTGATCACCGGGCCCGGATAGGCGCCGACGACCTGCGCATCGATGCGGAAGTCCTTGAGCTTGAACTCGATCTGCCGCGACAGGGTTTCCAGCGTCTGCTCGTCGTAGCCCTTGGCCTGCGGTTTGGGATCGTCCAACAGCGCCAGCGGCGGAATGTCCGAGCCGTCGCCATTGACGCCCTGGAACATAGGAATCTGCGTCTCGCGCTTGGCGCGGTCGCTCTTCTCGATCACCGGTGCCGGACGCGGCTCGATCTTCACCGGCTCGCGCTTGGCGCGCACCTCGGCGTCCACCTTGCGCACTTCCTCGCGCTCCTCGCGCAGCACGCGGGTCTGCTGCCACTCGCTGGCCTGCTCTTTCTTCTTGTTGAGCAACGGACCGAGCGCCAGCACCCACTTGCCGATCTTTTCCATCACCGCGAACCACGACAGCCCGGTGGCCAAGGTGATCGAGGTCAGCAGCAGCACCAGCAGGAATAGATTGCTGCCCACCGGGCCAAAGCCGGTCTGCAGCGACTTGCCGACCAGCACGCCCAGGCCGCCACCTGCGCGGGCAACATCACCCGGCGGCAGACGCAGGTACAGGAAACCGGTGGCACCAATCAGGAAACCGACAATGCCGACCAGACGCAGCGCCGGGCCAAGATCATCCTGGCCGCGCTCATCGGTCTTCTTCAGGCCGAACATGGCGATCCATGCGACCGCCGCCAGCATCAGCGGGATCAGGTAGGCCACATAGCCAAACAGCTGGCGCAGTACATCGGCAATCCATGCGCCGACCTTGCCGCCCATGTTGTGCACGGGCGCAACCACCGAGCCCGACTGTGACCAGCCCGGATCGGTAGGCGAATACGTGAACAGACTGGCCAGCAGATACAGCAGCGCCGGCGCGATCGCGATCAACGCCAGATCACGCCACAGCTTTTGTCGACGCGGATTGTCTGCTGCAGCCGCCGACTTGCGCGCTTCAGCGGTAGCCTTGGGGCTCTTGTCGCGTTCCGGGACCTGTTTCGCCACCTTTGACCAGACCTTAAAAATGCACGGTTAGTGATTGATATTAAACGACAGATCGTCGGGTTTCACCCAATTACAGCGCAGTGCGGTACGGCTGACAGACAGAAAACGTCAAAAAGCCGCCAGACGGAGGCGGCGGCAATGCGGGAAACAGCAGAGTTGTGTGCAACGGGCCGCGCAGTTCCATTCACGTGCCTTGATTCACCGAGGTCGGACCGCCACTCTATTGGCTTGCCCGGACAGCTGCGGACTGCCGCGTTCGGGCCACCAATCCTGACTTTCGCGAGTATACATGAGCACTTCCAGCCTCCCGACCAAGCACTCCCGCCTGTTGATCCTCGGCTCTGGCCCTGCCGGCTGGACCTCTGCCGTCTATGGCGCGCGCGCAAACCTGAAGCCGCTGGTCGTCACCGGCCTGCAGCAGGGTGGCCAGCTGATGACCACCACCGAGGTCGACAACTGGCCGGGTGATGCCCACGGCTTGATGGGTCCGGACCTGATGGCGCGCATGCAGGCGCATGCCGAGCGCTTCGAGACCGAAGTGGTGTTCGACCACATCCATACCGCCGATCTGTCCAAGCGCCCGTTCACCCTGACCGGTGACAGTGCGCAGTACACCGCCGATGCGCTGATCATCGCCACCGGCGCCACCGCCAAGTACCTGGGCATTCCGTCCGAGGAAGCCTTCAAGGGCCGCGGCGTCTCCGCCTGCGCCACCTGTGACGGTTTCTTCTACCGCGACCAGGATGTGGTCGTGGTTGGCGGCGGCAACACCGCCGTTGAAGAGGCGCTGTACCTGTCCAACATCGCCCGCAAGGTCTACCTGGTCCACCGCCGCGACACCTTGAAGGCGGAGAAGATCATGCAGGACAAGCTGTTCGCCAAGGTCGCCGCCGGCAAGATCGAGACCGTGTGGCACCACCAGGTCGATGAAGTGCTCGGCAATGACGCTGGCGTCACCGGTGTGCGCGTGAAGTCCACCCTGGACGGCAGCACCCGCGATATCGAAGCCCATGGCTTCTTCGTCGCGATCGGCCACCAGCCCAACACCGAGCTGTTCACCGGCCAGCTGGCCATGAACAACGGCTACCTGGAAATCCGCTCCGGCCTGGGCGGCAACGCCACCATGACCTCGGTCGAAGGCGTGTTCGCCGCCGGCGACGTCGCCGACCAGCACTACCGCCAGGCCATTACCTCGGCCGGTTTCGGCTGCATGGCCGCACTGGACGCCGAGCGCTTCCTGGACGAAAAGGGCGCCTGAGCGCCCCACCCCGCCAGCCCGCCATGGACAAGCTGATGATCAAGCAGCTGCTGTTCCATGGCAGCTGGCTGGTCTTTCCAGCCATCATCTGGCTGCTATGGCGGTGGCGCAATCCGCGCCACCGGCCGGTGCTTGCGCTGCTGCTACTTGGATGTGGCGTGTTCGCCTGGGCACGCTTCATCGAGCCGCAGATGATCGTGATCAGGCACACCACGCTGGAAGGTACCGGCACCGCTACACATATCGCCCTGGTCAGTGACATCCACCTGGGCGTCTACAAGGATCGGCGCTTCCTTGAGCGACTGGTGAAGCGCATCAACGATCAGGATGTCCACGCGGTGGCGATCGCCGGCGACCTGACCTACGAGCCGCAAGGCCTATCGCTGCAGGAGTTGTTCGCGCCGCTGGCGGACCTGCGCGCGCCTGCGTTTGTGGTGCTCGGCAACCACGACCAGCAACAGCCCGGCCCAGACATTGACAAACCCTTGCGCGCCGCACTCGCCGCGCACGGCATGAACGTCATCGAAGGACGCCTGCTCAGGGACACCGACGGAGTGAACTGGGCCGGCCTCGGAGACCGCTGGGCAGGCCGGGATGACGCGCGCTTCCTGCTCGGGGGCGAGGCACTGCTCGGCCCCACGATTGTCCTTGCCCATAACCCCGATAGCGCCATGCAAGTGTGCGCTGGCAATGTGGCGGTTGTGCTCGCCGGGCATACGCATGGCGGACAGATCCGCATCCCCTGGCTGTATCGCAAGGTCATCCCGAGCGCTTATGGCTTTGATCGCGGCGAGCAGGTCGTGCAGGGCGCCTGCGGTCCAATACGTGTTTTCACCACCAGCGGTGCTGGAGAGATCGGGCTGCCATTGCGCCTGTTCAACCCACCCGTCATCGACGTATTGACGTTGGAACCATGAACCTGCCTTTGCAACTGCGTGTCCTGCACGATCTTGCCGCGGTGCGTGCCGCGCAGTGGGACGGCCTGCATGACGGCAGCAACCCCTTCATCAGCCATACCTTTCTCAGCGGGCTGGAGCAACATGGCTGCCTGCGCCCGGAATGGGGCTGGCAGGCCCAGCACCTGAGCCTGTGGCGCGACGACGAACTAGTCGCCGCCGCGCCGGGTTACCTGAAGCAGAATTCGCACGGCGAGTTCGTGTTCGATCATGCCTGGGCCAATGCGTATGCACGTCACGGTCTGGAGTACTTCCCGAAATGGCTGTGTGGTGTGCCCTACTCTCCGGTCACCGGGCCACGTTTGCTGGCCCGTTGCGACGCTGATCGGCAGGCACTGATCGAGGCCATCGTGCGCCATGTGCAGGACAACGACTTGTCGTCCGCACATATAAATTTCCATCTCGCCGATGAAGACCCACTGTTCGGCGCGCAATGGCTGCAGCGCGATGACGTGCAGTTCCAGTGGCAGCGCCAGCCGGACTGGAAGAACTTCGATGACTTCATCGGCGCGATGGATCACAAGCGGCGCAAGAATATCCGCCAGGAGCGCGCCAAGGTTGTCCGCGCCGGCATCAGCTTCGTCGTGCGCCATGGCGATGAGGCGAGCGCGGACGAGTTACGCGCCATGCACGGTTTCTATCTGCAGACCTTTGCCGAGTACGGCAACGCACCGGCACTGACCTTGGCCTTCCTGCGCCACATGGCCGGGCAGATGCCGCGTCAGTTGGTGTTGTTCCTGGCGATCCAGGATGGCGAGCCGATCGCAGGCGCGCTGTGTCTGCGTGGCGCCGATACGCTGTACGGGCGCTACTGGGGCGGCGCCACCCTGCCCGGCCTGCACTTCGAGACCTGCTACTACCAAGGCATCGAGTACTGCCTACGCGAAGGCCTGCAGCGCTTCGAGCCCGGTGCGCAGGGCGAGCACAAACTGTCGCGCGGCTTTCTTCCGACACAGGTTCGCAGCCACCATTGGCTGGCCCATCCACAGTTCCGCGAGGCGGCACGCGACTGGTGCGGCCGCGAGCGCGAGGATGTCGCGACCTATGCCGCAGACCTGTTGCGCCATTCGCCCTTCAAGCAGGAAGATCCATCGCAATGAGCAACAAAGGTCCGTTCCTGCTGGACAGCGCCAGCGATGCGCCGTTCCCGCCCGCCGAGCTGGCCTTGCAGGAACCCGATGGCCTGCTCGCCGTCGGCGGCGACCTGAGCCCGGTACGGCTACTCAACGCCTATGCTGGCGGCATCTTCCCGTGGTTCTCCGAGGGTCAGCCGCTGCTGTGGTGGTCGCCGGACCCTCGCATGGTGTTCCGTACCGATCAGGTCCACCTGTCCTCGCGCTTCCGGCGCGGGTTGCGCAGCAGTACTTGGAAAATCCGCGCTGATACCGCGTTTTCCGAGGTCATGCAGGCATGCGCCTTGGCGCCGCGCCCCGGCCAGGATGGCACCTGGATCACCGCCGACATGCACCAGGCCTATGTCGCCCTGCACCAGCTCGGCTATGCGCATTCGGTGGAGGTGTTTGATGACGAAGCACTGGTTGGCGGCATCTATGGCGTCGCCATCGGCCAGATGTTCTTCGGCGAAAGCATGTTCAGCGGCCGCAGTGGCGGCTCGAAAGTGGCGCTCGCAGCCCTGGCCGGCACCCTGGTCGAGTGGGGCTGGCCATTGATGGATGCACAGGTGGAGAACCCGCACCTGCTGCGGATGGGTGCGGAGCACCTGCCCCGCGCAGTGTTTCTGGACAGCGTGCGCCAACTGGTCCAGCAACCCAGCGATGCAGGCAGCTGGACGCGCAGAGTTGGCGAGCTGGCGGCCTCGTCATTGGCCTGAATGCTGGCGCTTAACGCAAACTTTGCATCCCGGCCCGCGACAGCGTAAAATGCCCGCCCTTAGGCCCATTGGCCGTCCGCAGAACCGCACAGGACTACATGTCGAAAGACGACTCCATTGAGTTCGAAGGCACCGTCAGCGAGACGTTGCCGAACACCACGTTCCGTGTTCGCTTGGAAAATGGGCATGAAATCATCGCCCACATCTCCGGCCGCATGCGCAAGAACTACATCCGCATCCTGACCGGTGACCGCGTCAAGGTTGAGATGACGCCGTACGACCTGACCAAGGGCCGTATCACCTACCGCATGAAGTAATGCGGTAAGTCGTGCGTGAGCAGAAAGCCAGCCTTAGCGCTGGCTTTTTCGCGTGGCCAGAATTCCCGTAGTGCCGAGCGATGCTCGGCAGAGGCCGTACCAGCAATGCCCTGTAGTGCCGAGCCATGCTCGGCAGCACGGAAGCAACAAAGCACCCCTCCCCAGCCCTCCCCTGCGCCTTCGGCGCAAGGGAGGGGGCCTGGAGCGCAAAACAAAAAACCCGCATCGTTTGATGCGGGGTTTTGCTTTTGCCGAAACAACCCTGGCTTCGCGGCTTACGCCGCTCCCACAGGAGCTGGCTTACACCGTCGCCGGCAACAGGTGCTCAGGCTCGGACTCGGTTTCCACGATCAGCTCGCCGTCGCGGACATCGATACTGACCTTGCCGCCGTTCAACAGCTTGCCGAACAGCAGTTCGTCAGCCAGCGGGCGCTTCACCTTGTCCTGGATCACCCGGTACATCGGGCGCGCACCCATGTCGGCGTCGAAGCCGTGGTGGGCCAACCATTCGCGGGCGGCCGGGGTGGCCGACAACGAAACGTGCTTGTCCTGTAGCAGCATCTCCAGTTCGATCAGGAATTTGTCCACCACCCGCAGGATGTGGTCAAAGCCCAGCGGCTGGAACTGCACCACCGCATCCAGGCGGTTGCGGAACTCCGGGGTGAAGCTCTTGCGGATCACCTCCATCGCATCGGTGGCATGGTTCTGCTTGGTGAAGCCAATCGAGCGCCGTGCCGCCTGGGTGGCACCGGCATTGGTGGTCATCACCAGGATCACGTTCTTGAAGTTGGCTTCGCGGCCATTGGTGTCGGTGAGCACGCCGCGATCCATGACCTGCAACAGGATGTTGAAGATGTCCGGATGCGCCTTCTCCACCTCGTCCAGCAGCAGCACGCAGTGCGGTGTCTTGACGATTTTCTCGGTCAGCAGGCCGCCCTGGTCGAAGCCGACATAGCCCGGAGGCGCACCGATCAGACGGCTGACCGAATGCGGCTCCATGTACTCGGACATGTCAAAACGCACCAGCTCGATACCCAGCTGCAAGGCCAGCTGACGCGTCACTTCGGTCTTGCCGACGCCAGTCGGGCCGGCGAACAGGAAGTTGCCGATCGGCTTGTCCGGACTGGCGAGGCCGGAACGCGACAGCTTGATCGCCGAGGCCAGTGATTCGATGCCCTGGTCCTGGCCGAAGATCACCATCTTCAGGTTGCGCTCCAGATGCTGCAGCACATCCTTGTCGGTGGCGGTTACCTGCTTGGCCGGGATCCGCGCCATCTTGGCCACGATGGTCTCGATTTCCTCGACGTCGATACGCTCCTTGCGCTGCCCTTCCGGCAACAAGCGCTGGCGCGCACCGGCCTCATCGATCACGTCGATGGCCTTGTCCGGCAGCAGGCGATCAGCGATGTGCTTGACCGACAGGTCCACTGCCGCCTGCAAGGCGTCATCGGCATAACTCACGCTGTGGTGCGCTTCGTATTTCGGCCGCAGCCCCTTGAGGATCTCGTAGGTCTCGCCAACGGTGGGCTCGACGATGTCGATCTTCTGGAAGCGCCGCGCCAAGGCGCGATCCTTCTCGAAGATGCCACGGTATTCCTGGAAGGTGGTCGAGCCGATGCAGCGCAGTTCGCCCGAGGCCAGTGCCGGCTTGATCAGGTTGGACGCATCCATGGTGCCGCCAGACGCCGAACCGGCACCGATAATGGTGTGGATTTCGTCGATGAACAGCACCGAGTTGGGGATCTTCTTCAGCGCGGTGATCACGCCTTTCAGGCGCTTCTCAAAGTCACCGCGGTACTTGGTGCCAGCCACCAGTGCACCAAGATCCAGCGAATAGATCACCGCATCGGCGAGCACGTCCGGCACCTCGCCATCGACAATGCGCTTGGCCAGACCTTCGGCGATGGCAGTCTTGCCGACGCCAGCTTCGCCCACATACAGCGGGTTGTTCTTGCGGCGGCGGCACAGCACCTGGATGGTGCGCTCGATCTCATCGCGGCGCCCAACCAGCGGATCGATCCGCCCTGCCTTGGCCTGCTCGTTGAGATTGCTGGCGAACTCGGCCAGGGAATCTCCCTTGCCTTCACCATCACCACCCTCGGCCCTGCCCTCGCCCTCAAGCGGGGACGACATTTCCGGGTCATCGCCACTCTTGCCCACGCCGTGGGACAGGTAATTGACCACATCCAACCGGGTCACGTCCTGCTGGTTGAGATAATAGACCGCGTGCGACTCTTTCTCGCCGAAGATCGCGACCAACACATTGGCGCCGGTGACTTCCTTCTTGCCGGAGGACTGTACGTGGTACACGGCCCGCTGCAGCACCCGCTGGAAGCCCAGTGTCGGCTGGGTGTCGCGACCATCGTCCTCCGCCAGCAACGAGACCGAGGCATTGATCGCCTTCTCCAGCTCCCGACCCAGGCGCTCCAGGTCCGCGCCACAGGCCTTGAGTACGGCCTGCGCCGACGCATTCTCCAACAACGCCAACAGTAGATGTTCAACCGTCATGTACTCATGACGGGCTTCTCGGGCGCGCTTGTAGCACTGACCAATGGTCTGCTCGAGGTCTTTACTGAACATAAGGCACTCCGGTTGCGGTTGGAGACAATATGCGGCCTAGCGACGATTTTTCCAGCACCGTAATGACGAAGATGTAGACAACTTGCCTGCAATCTCGCCAAACCGCCCGTACGCGTGAATCCTGCATTCAGTTTCGACGAAAGAACAGGGGGTCGGGGGCGGATTGCGGGCATCAAGCGAAACGCTTCGTTCCGCCAACTCCCACTCCAGCGCCCTCGCACACCTACAGTCAGTTCTACAGCAGGCCAGCGACCACTGCGGAACCAATGCTGATAACCATGCCGCATGGGCAAAAAGCAGACCGCACGATCAGCGCCCCAGGCAGGCTCAGGCCCGCTCCATCGTGCACATCAACGGATGCTGGTTCATCCGCGAGAACTCGTTGACCTGGGCAACCTTGGTCTCGGCAACTTCGCGGGTATACACACCACAGATGCCGCGGCCGCGGGTATGGACGTGCAGCATCACCTGGGTGGCCTTGTCCATATCCATGGAAAAGAAGCTCTGCAGCACGGTCACCACGAAGTCCATCGGGGTGTAATCGTCATTTAGCAGCATCACCTGGTACTGCGGCGGGGGCGCAACCTCGGGCTTGCCGGGGGCTACCAGCAGGCCGTGTTCGCTGTCGTGTTGGGTCTTCTGGGACATCTGTCGATTATAGCCGTTCCAGGTGGCTGTCTTTTGACCATTGGACGCAGGCCCCCTCGCCCCCGCACAATTTACCGGCTAACCATCCATTCCTTGGGGAAAACATGAAGAAGTCTGTACTCAGCATCGCCTTGCTGGCCCTTGCCACGGCTGCCACCGGAAGCGCCTTTGCCGGTGAGCCGGACCGTGCGGTCGGCCGCGTGCTTGATACGCTCAAGTACAAGTACGAAGTGGACAGCGATGGCGACTACCAGCTGGTCTTTGAAATGGATGACGACCGTACCCAGCTGGTGTACGTGCGCTCCAATGTCGAGACCTACGGCAGCCATCACGTCCGCGAAATCTGGTCGCCGGGCTACAAGTCCGATGGTCCGCAGTTTCCGGCACTGGTTGCCAACCGTTTGCTGGAAGACTCCAACGATTCCAAGCTGGGGGGCTGGGTAAAGCAGGGCGAAATTGCGATGTTCGTGGTCAAGGTTGATGCCGATGCCAGCGCCGAGGTGATTTCCGATGCCATCGACGCCGCCGCCAAGAGCGCCGATGCGATCGAACTGGAAATGACGTCCAAGGACGAGTACTGAGCGTGAATGCTTTGCAGTCCCAGCGATGGGCGCCACATGTGACCGTGGCTACCGTGGTCTCCCGCGCAGGGCAACTGCTGCTGGTAGAGGAAGAAAAGAACGGCCGGCGGGTATTGAACCAACCGGCCGGCCATCTCGAGCCAGGCGAAAGCCTGCTCGAGGCGGCCGTACGTGAAACCCGCGAAGAAACCGGCTGGGAGGTGCGCCTGACCGGTTTCATCGGCAGTTATCAGTGGACGGCTGCCGATGGCACGCCGTTCCTGCGCTTTGCCTTCGCCGCCGAGCCGCTGCAGCATCACCCGGAGCAGGCACTGGACGCCGGCATCGTGCAGGCGCTGTGGATGAGCCCGGTTGCATTGCAGGCCGACATGGCGCGACTGCGTAGCCCGCTGGTCTGGCATACGATCTCCGACTGGCTGGCCGGGCAGCGTTACCCGCTTTCGATCGTGCGACAGGTGGCACCGTGAGTAATCCAAATATAGTGGTGGGCGTTTCCGGCGGCGTGGATTCGTCGGTGGCCGCACTCACCCTGGTCCAGCAAGGCCTGGATGTCGCCGGATTGTTCATGCAGAACTGGGCGGACGATGGCAGCGGTCATTGCCGTGCAGAGGACGATCGCCGCGACGCGGTGGCGGTCTGTGGGCGGCTCGACATTCCGTTCCACTTCCGCGATTTCTCCGACGAATACTGGCAGGGCGTGTTCGAGCACTTCCTGGCCGAATATGCGGCTGGCCGCACGCCCAACCCGGATGTGCTGTGCAACCGCGAGGTCAAGTTCAAGCACTTCCTGGACGCCGCGCGCGAGCTGGGCGCCGAGCGCATCGCCACCGGCCACTATGCCCAGGTCGACCACTCCGGCGGCCGCTGGCGCCTGCTGCGCGGCGCCGATCGCGGCAAGGACCAGAGCTACTTCCTGCACCAATTGGGCCAGACCCAGTTGGCAGCTACCCTGTTCCCGATCGGCCATATGGAGAAGAGCGAGCTGCGCCGCATCGCCCGCGATGCCGGCTTGCCCACCCATGCCAAGAAAGACTCCACCGGCATCTGCTTCATCGGCGAGCGCGATTTCCGCGAATTCCTTGGCCAGTACCTGCCGGCCCGCGAAGGCGAGATCCACGACCCCGATGGCCAGGTGATCGCCCGCCACCCCGGCGTGTTCTATTTCACCCTGGGCCAGCGCGAAGGCCTGAACATCGGCGGCGTGCGTGGGCGCCCGGCGGCGCCGTGGTTCGTGGTCGGCAAGGACGTGGCCCGCAATATCCTGTACGTCGACCAAGGCCATGACAGCCCCTGGTTGCAGTCCAACTGGCTGCGCAGCGAAACCATGCACTGGATTGCCGGCACCCCACCCGCCCGTGAATTCGAGTGCACCGCGCAGACCCGCTACCGCCAACCCGACGAAGCCTGCACCGTGAAGGTGCGTGATGACGGTACGCTGGACGTGTATTTCGCACGCCCGCAACGGGCCGTCACCCCCGGCCAGTCGCTGGTGCTGTACGACGGCATGGAGTGCCTGGGCGGCGCGGTGATCGCGGCGACCGATGCACCTTTGGAGCGCCGCTTGGCCGCCCCTGTTTCCCTTTGAGAGATGACCATGACTTTTTCCATCGATGACCGCGTACTTGCCCTTGCCGGCATCGCCCAGGCCTTGCAGCAGGTGCGCCGCATCGCAGAAACCGGCCATTCGGAGAGCGCCGTGGTGCGTACCGCAATGGACAGCGTAATGCGTATTGATGCCAGCTCGCCCGCTGCCGTGTACGGCAGTGCCACCCAGGTTGAGCCTGGCCTGCGCCTGCTGCGCGACTACTTCCGCAACCAGGGCAAGGACGATCTGCTGCCGCGGCTCGCCCTGTCGGTGATGCAGCTGGAACGCCGCTTCGTGCGTGAAGGCGCCACGGTCGACAAGGTAGAAGCCGGCATCGAGCGCGCCGCCAACATCGCCCGCGACCGCAGCGACAGCTGCCACCCGGACGTATTGAGTGCGATGGGCGCGCTGTATGCGGACACCATCAGCCAGCTCAAGCCGAAGATCATGGTGCAGGGCAACCCGCACTATCTGGGCCAGGCAATGGTGGTGTCAGAGATCCGTGCGCTGCTGCTGGCCGCGGTGCGCTCGGCAGTGCTTTGGCGCCAGCTGGGCGGCGCGTACTGGGATTTCCTGTTCTCGCGCAAAGCCATGCTCGAAGCCATCGAGCGCCGCCTGCGCTGATTTCCAAGGCCCGCAATTGCATGGGTTGCGGGCCTGCATCGCAAAACCTCCCGGGATTCACGCCAGTGGGCTAAAGACACCCTGCCCACTGCCGATACTGCATTCGTGACTCTCCCGAGAACGTCCATGTATTCACGTATTGCAATCCGTTTGGCAGCCCCGCTTGTCCTCACCCTTCTGGTTGTGGTCGCTGCCGCCCTGTCCTGGCCCTCCGCGGCCCTGTGGGCGATCCTGACCACCATGGTGCTGAGCTGGCTGGTGTTTGCCTGGTGGAGCGTGCATTCGCAAAGCCAGCGCTCGCCTGAGCACGCCAAGGTACTGAAAGAGCAGGACCAGCTGCTCAACGAGCTGCGCAGCTTCGTCAGCAACGAAATCGATGGCTCGCGCAGCGAGATCGAGCGCGCCCGTGAGCTGATCCGGCAGGCCGTCGGTGGCCTCGGCGGCAGCTTCGATGCGATGAGCCGCAAGTCGCGCCAGCAGAGTCAGGCGTTGGCCCGCATCGTTGACCGCGCCGGTGATGAAGGTGGCGGTGGCAATGGCGGTGTCGACGTCGCCCGTTTCGCCCAGAATGCCAGCTACCAGATGGAACAGCTGGTGGAAGCACTTGAGCAGGTCAGCGGCCAGAGCAGCAACACCGTGCAGCACATCGACCAGATGGCGCAGCATCTGGACGGCATCTTCGCCCTGCTCGAAGACGTCAAGTCAATTGCCGACCAGACCAACCTGCTGGCCTTGAATGCCGCCATTGAAGCGGCGCGTGCCGGCGAAGCCGGTCGTGGCTTCGCCGTGGTGGCCGACGAGGTGCGCAACCTCTCCGAGCGCTCGACCACCTTCAACGAGCAGATCCGCAAGTTGGCGCACAGCTCCAAGGATGCGATTGCGAAGGTGCGTGAAACCGTCACCCACATGGCCTCGCGCGACATGGACCGGTCCCGCGAAGCACGCCACGAAGCCGCCTCGATGCTGGACAGCGTGGCCGCCATCAATGCCTCGCTGGGCGACGGCATGCGCGAGATCTCCGAATGCGGCCGCGCCATCGACGGCAGCGTCGCCGAAGCCGTGCGCGCCCTGCAGTTCGAAGACATCGCCACCCAGGCCCTGGGCGGCGTGCACACCCATCTTGATCGCCTTGGCGCGATCAACCGCGAAGCCGTGGCGCTGCAGGAACTGCTGCACCGCAACGGCGGCGTGTTCGATGGCGAGATGGTCAGCGCGCTGCAGCGTACCGGCAACCGCCTGCGCGAAATGCGCGTGGAATGGGAACGCCCGCCGCACAAGCCGGTTTCCCAGCAGAGCATGGGCGCAGGCACGGTAGAGCTGTTCTGAACTCGCACTGCTCCATCCTTGCATCCGAGCCCCGGCCCCTGGCCGGGGCTTTGCTGTTGCTGCGACCGCGCTGATATATGCTGATACCCCGCTCCACCGCCAACAGCAACGCCGAGCCAGCATCGCAGGCTGATGACGCCATGCTTCCATCACCTACCGCCAACGGCAGTACGTTGAGCCGGCGCGAACAACTTGCGCGGCTTGAACAGCGCGCACAGCAAGAGCTGCTGGAGTTGCGTGCACTGCGCGATCAAGTCCAGTGCCCTGGCCATGCCGCAGACTCAGATTGGCTGACAAGCTGCATCGACTGGGACCTGTCCGTTCCCTAAGCCCCCCTCGTGGTGCGCTGCGCATAGCCTGGCTCCATGTACGCGCACTGCCGTTTTGTGGGAGCGGCGTCAGCCGCGAAGCAACGACATCATCAGATGAAGGCCTGTCAGCATTGCCGGCTTCGCGGCTTGCGCCGCCCCCAAGATGCAATGAACAACCTGAGCTGGATCAGTGCAAGGCATCGGAGAGCTGGTGCTCTGCAGCCTTTGCCGTCGCGCCGCAATCTGTCCTTGGTGCGTTGCGCTTGGCTGGGCCACGCCCAGCCTTTTAATAGCCGCGAAGCACCGACGTCGCCAGATGAAGTCCTGTCAGCAACACCAGCTTCGTGGATGACGCCGCTCCCATATCCAAGCAGAAATGTATTCAGAAATACAAACAAAGAGCCCGGTTGCGGATCAGGCAACCGGGCTCTTTGCTTTCTCTCGCCGACGATCAGTGGGTTGCGCTGATCGTCGTGATCGTTCCAAGGTTCGGCAATTCAAGTAGCTCGCCAGGGCCGCTGCGCAGCCACTGCACCATCTCGCGTGGTCGCAGTGGTCGCGAGAACAGGTAACCCTGCAGTTCGTCGCAGCCCTGCTGGATCAACATCGTCGCTTCGGCTGGGGTTTCCACGCCTTCAGCCACCACCAGCATGCCCAGTGCATGCCCCAGATGCACGATGGCCTGGGTGACCTCGGCGGTGCCGGCATCGTGCAGCATGCCCTGCACGAAGCTACGGTCGATCTTCAGACGCTGCACTGGAAAACGGTTCAGGTAGTGCAGGTTGGAGAAACCGGTACCGAAGTCGTCAACGGCAAGCGGAATGCCGTGCTGTTCAAAGACATCAAAACACTGGCGCAATGCATCGGTATCGCGGATCAGTGCCGACTCGGTCAGCTCCAACTCCAAGCGCTGTGGCGGCCAGCCGTATTGTTGGCAGATGCTGACAACGCGCTCGGCGAAGCCGCGATCACGTAGCTGCAATGCCGACACGTTGACTGCAATACGCTCGAACTTCAGCCCGGCCTGCTGCCAGACGACTGCTTGCCGGCAGACTTCCTGCAGCACCCAGTCACCGATATGGATGATCTCGCCGCACTTCTCGGCAATCGGAATGAACTCGGCCGGGCTGCACGAGCCAATCCTGCCACTGTTCCAGCGCAGCAGCGCCTCGATCGAGGGCGTTGCATCACCATTGGCGTGCACCAAAGGCTGGTAGACCAGGCTGAACTCGTCGCGCTCGACCGCACCATGCAGTGCATGTTCGATCTCGACCCGGCGCTGGGTACGCGCCAAGGCATCCTGGCTGTAGTACTGGTAGGTGTTGCGGCCAGCCTCTTTGGCAGCATGCATCGCTGCATCGGCGGCTCGCAGCAGACTGTCGAAGTCGCTGCGACCTTCGTCCAGCAATGCGATACCGACGCTGGCACCAACCTTCAAGGTGACATCCTCGCGGTACAACGGCTCCGCCAACGAAGCAATCAGCTTGCGCGCCACATGCCCCGCGTCATCCGGCTCAACCAGGTTGCGCAGGATCACGATGAACTCATCACCGTTGAAGCGGGCGAACAGGTCGGCATTGCGCAGGTTCTGGTGCAGGCGTGCCGCGGCAGCCTTCAGCAACATGTCACCGGTGGCGTGACCGAAGGTGTCGTTGATGCTCTTGAAGCCATCCAGATCGATGAACAGCATTGCCAGGATGGCACCGCGTTCGCGCGCCTCGATGATCGCTTCCGAACCCTGCTCCCGCAGCAGCATGCGATTGGGCAAGCCGGTCAGCAGGTCGTAGTGCGCCAACAGCTCCAGGCGCTCATCGGCCTCGCGTTCGCGGGTGATATCGCGGAACAGCACCACAAAACGCTCAGGCAGGCCGTCGCGTTGATCCAGTTCGATAAGCACCTGCACCCACACCCGTTGACCGGAGGGTCGGTAGAAACACAGATCAAGCTGCTCTGGCAGCCCGCCTTCGGCGATGCGCAGCAACGCCGACTCAAAGTTGTCGCGCGAGTCCGGGATGTACAGGTCCAATGCCTGGTCCAGGGTCACCGGCGCCTTGCGCAGGCCATGGATGCGGTAGCACTCCTCGGTCCATTGCATCGCACGGGTGCTGACCTCGATCTCGCAACCGCCAATACGGCCCAGCGCGGACACCCGGTTCAGCAATTCCGTACGCCAGCGTATCAAGGCATCGGTACGGCGCTGATTGCTGATGTTCTGCACCTGCCCCAGCACCCGCTGCAGGCCGCCAGCGG
Organism: Stenotrophomonas sp. STEN022; assembly: GCF_056760155.1. Classification (NCBI taxonomy): domain Bacteria; kingdom Pseudomonadati; phylum Pseudomonadota; class Gammaproteobacteria; order Lysobacterales; family Lysobacteraceae; genus Stenotrophomonas; species Stenotrophomonas sp. STEN022. Next base: position 4,381 of record NZ_JBRREG010000011.1, on the reverse strand, counting down.
CGTCGTAGTCAAGCTCCACCCAGATGCGCAGCTGCTGCTGGGTCACCGGATCGCGCCCCCAGGTGATATCGAAACTGCCACCTTTGGCCTCATCCAGCAGCCGTCGCCAACTGCAGAACAGATGCGTGCGGGCGTCGCTGGCAAGGTTGCGCAACCACTGCCGCTCAGTCGGCAGTATGGCATCGCTCCAACCAATGGCGGCGGCGAATTCTTCGGACCACTGCACGCGTTTGCGCTGCGGCTCCCATACCCAGCTGCCCATGCCAGCCACGCGCTGCGCGCGGCGCAACAAGGCCTGCTGTGAGCGCAGCTCATCTTCCAGCGATTTCTGTTGCTGGATGTCGGTATAGGTGCCAACCATCCGCAACGGCTGGCCATCACCAGCACGGGTGACCACCTGCCCTCGGTCCAGCACCCAACGCCAGCTGCCATCGGCCTGGCGCAGCCGAAACTGGCAGGCAAAGGGCACCTGTGGGTCATGCAGGTGCGCGGCAATGGCTTGACGCAGCAGTAGCTGGTCTTCCGGATGTGCTTCATCAAGCAGGCCGATGCCGGCCTGCGCCGCATTGGGGACATGTGCCGGATTGGCGTGGGTAATCGCATCGCTGACGATATCCCAGTCCCACAGGCTATGACCTGCTGACTCCATTGCCATCGCCCAACGGGCGTTGCGCGCCTCAGTGTCGCTGGCCACGGAATACAGATAGCCCAATGGAGTCGCAGACGGCGACTGGACCACACTGAGCCAGCCGTCCAGCCGCTGACCGGCACCCGGCAGCGGGCAGGCCACTGCCTCGTGCTGATCCAGTCCCTGGCGGATGCCGGCAAGTTGCAAGCAATAACGTGACAGGCGTTCGGGCAGGCCAAGCTCTCTGGCCATGCCATTGGCGGCCAATGGTTGCCCGTCCGTGTCCAACAGCACAACGGCCGCGTTCAACGGATGACGAAGCAGGCTAGCTATGACGCCGCGATCCACGCGATCTATCTCCATGCCCGACAAACCGGGTACCCATTCGATAACGGCACCAACTCGGCAGAATTGAGCACTTCGTCGTGCGCTCTGTGCACAAGCCGTTAAACTGGGCCAACGCTTGTACAAACCCCCTTTCACCATGCAAGCCGATCCGGCCTCTTCCGCTCCATCCGTGCCCGTCGCGCCCCCGCGGCGGCGCGCATGCACGCTTTGGTTGCTTGCCGGAGCCGCTTTTTTTGCGGCCGGCCTCGTTGCACTATCGGCAAGCGAAACGGGCTCATCCGGCTGGCGGGAGCAAAGTGTGACGGCGGTCGCGGTGGCAATTTGTGCGACGCTCCTTTTCCTCTGCTGGCAGCTCTGGTCATCAAAACCAGCCACCAGCTACGGCCAGCAGTCGCCTGCTGAGTTGGAGCAGTTGGCGGCACTGCTGCCTGACGGCGTTGTGATCGCTGACGGCGATACAGTTCTCTATGCCAATCCAGCTGCAAGCAACATTCTGGGCATTGGCGGCGGCCGCGGCGACGACACCATCCAATTGCTGGCCGGCTTGAGCGGCCATGGCCCGCGCTCGAGCAGTGGCGAACTACCGGTGCAGCTGTCACGGATGGGCGGCGAGCCTTTCCGCGCCATGGTGATCTCCCAGCAGATGCAACATGGTGGCAGGAACTGCCAGCTCTTTGTCATCCGCGACCTGAGTGAGCTGGAGCACGGCAGGCTCGCCTTGGCCACCAGCAACGCAGAGTTGCAAGCCATGGCGGGTCGCTTGTTCTCCTTGCAGGAGGATGAGCGCCGCTCGATTTCACGCGATCTGCATGATGATATCGGCCAGGCCATTACCGCGATGAAGCTGGCCGCCTGCGCCGCGCGCGATGAAGACAACAAGCCACGGCGGCAGGACGATATCGACCAGATCATCGAGCTGGCAGACAGCACTGTGATCAAACTACGCAATCTGTCCATGCTGTTGCGGCCGCCGCAGCTTGATGCCCTGGGCCTGGAAGCCGCGCTGCGTTGGCAAGCCGGCTTGCTGTTCCGCTCTACTGATGTGGAGTTGCTGCTGGATGTTGCCGCGCTGCCGCGCCGCCCCAGCAACGAGGTCGAGCAGGCGTGTTTCCGTATTGCCCAGGAAAGCCTGACCAACGCACTGCGCCACGCCAGCGCCAGCCAGGTGTCGCTGTCGCTGCGCAACAGCAACAATGGCGACCTGCACCTGCAGGTGGTGGACGATGGCGAGGGCTTTGACCTTGCCGGGCCGCGCGGCCTTGGCATGATCGTGATGCGTGAGCGCGCCCAGAGTGCCGGCGGCAGCCTGCATATCGAGACCGCGCCGGGCGCCGGCACCCGTATTGATCTGCGTTTACCCTACGCAATGGACGCACTGTGACTCCCCAAGGACCTCGCCCGATGTGGAATGCCAGCCCCCCCTCGCTTGGTGACCGCAATGACGCGCGCCCTGCCCGGCTCGGCGCTGGCAACCCTGAGCTCGCCACCCTGGTGGACGCCGCCAACCGTACCGGCACCTCGTTGATGCTGCTGCATCTGGATATCGACCACTTCGCCTCGGTCAACGAGAACATGAGTGCCGAGGTGGGTGATCAGGCCCTGATCCTGATTGCTGAACGCCTGCGCGGATTTCTCGGTGAACGCGGCAAGCTGTGGCGCCACGGCAGCGACGAATTCCTGATCGCGGTACCTCGCGACAGCCAGACGCCGGCACCGGAGGACTTCGCCGAGCAGGTACGCCAGCAGATCGAGCTGCCCCTATCGGTACTGCCCTACACCCTGTTCCTGACCGCCAAGATCGGGGTTGGCCTCTGCCCGGAGCATTCCAATACCGCTACCGGTGTGCTGGATCTGGCCGAAGATGCCCTGCATCAGGCCGGCCGTGAAGGCGGCAATGCGGTGCACGTGCACGTGCTGCACAAACCCAGCAGCGCCCACAGCGAGAGCATCATCTCGCGGCAGCTGGTGGACGCCATCGACAACGGGGAACTACGCCTGCGCTACCAGCCCTTGGTCAGCGCCCGCGATGGTCACGTCATGGGCATGGAGGCGTTGTTGCGCTGGCAGTCCCCTACGCTGGGCATGCTGGTCCCCGAGCGCTTCATGCGCACCGCCGAGCGGCTGGGCATCATCGTGCAGATCGGCGCCTGGGTACTGGAAACCACTCTCCGCCAGGCCAAGGTCTGGCGTGATCAGGGCTTCGATGATTTCAACGTGGCGGTCAACGTGTCGACCCTGCAGCTGCTGCGCCCGAACTTCTTCACCGAAGTGATGGCGATGCTGCAGTCCATCGGCGTGCCGGCACGCATGCTGACCCTGGAAATCAACGAGAGCGCGCTGACCAACAACGTCAACTTCGTCCACGAGACTTTGGCCAACCTGCGCAACGAAGGCATCAGCCTGTGCCTGGACAACTTCGGCACCGGCGACTCGAGCTTGAGCGCGCTGGTCCGTTATCCGGTGGACAAGCTCAAGATCGACCGCAGCTTCATCAAGAGCGCGCCTGCCGCAAACCGCGAGGCTGCGATCAGCCGCGCCATCATCGCCATGGGCCACCAGTTGGGCATGACGGTGATTGCCAACGGCGTGGAATCGCAGGCCCAGCTCGGTTTCCTGCGTCGCAATGACTGCGATGTATTCCAGGGCTATCTGTTTGGCGAACCGATGTCGGCCGACGCCGCTGGCATGACCTTGCGTCGACGCTACCTGCGGCCGGAAGCGTTTGCCGAAACCCGCCCTGACCGCACATTGTTGCTGCTGGACGACGAAGAAAACGTACTGCGCTCGCTGGTGCGCCTGTTCCGTCGCGATGGCTACCGGATCCTTGCCGCCGGCAATGTGCGTGATGCCTTCGATCTGCTGGCGATCAATGACGTGCAGGTAATCCTGTCCGATCAGCGCATGAGCGACATGAGCGGCACCGAGTTCCTTGGTCGGGTAAAGATGTTGTACCCGGACACGATCCGCTTGGTGCTCTCCGGCTATACCGACCTGAACACCGTCACCGACGCGATCAACCGCGGCGCGATCTACCGTTTCCTGACCAAACCCTGGAACGACGACGACCTGCGCGAACATATCCGCCAGGCCTTCCGCACCCATGATGAAAAGCAGGGCGTGGGGGCTTCGTAAGCCACCGCCGGGTCGTTTCAGCTCTTGTGGGAGCGGCGTAAGCCGCGAAGCTGATGCAGTGTCAGTCCTCGCAGTATCTGCGAGTGCAGATTTCCGCAGGTAGCCCTTCATCGACGCATCCTGCAATTGCAATGCATGGATAGCCGTTTAGCCATTGGTGGCTTCGCGGCGTACGCCGCGACCCCCAAACCGCCCCCCCCCCCCCCAATATTTAGGCCGCCGGGGCGGCACCCCCCCGCCGCAGCACGCACCCCACCCCACCCGAAGGGTCCA